>JARIAA010000285.1 GCA_029264635.1 Psychrobacter sp.
CGATCGAATTCATTATCGTCAGTATCAAAATCGCCGTTGACGTAATCAGCAGCTAAAAACGCTTTACCATATAGAGTTGGTGCGGCATTGGCTGCGGATACAGATAGAGCTGCGATTGCTGTAGCTAGAAGTAACTTCTTCATGGGGTATCTCCACTTTACAATTTTAGTAATAAGCGAGCTATTATTAGCTGGTGCTCATAAGGGTATCGTCACAAATCTTCAATGATATAATGTGTAACTGGCTACCAAGATTAGTCAGAAACAAGTGTGGCGAAGTGCTATTACCATAAGATGAAAAAAACCATGACTCACATAATTGAAACTAGAAATGTAACCAATATGTAAACTTAGGTCTTTAACGCTCTAGTGTGTAACATCCGTTACCAAACTCATACTTCGATATCAAGCATATCAACTTTGACATAATTTGCAACATTTTTTTTAGCACTAATTACATCTTTTTTAAAAAATAATATGAGCCAATTTTTGCTTTATAGGTATTACGTATAAATGTACAAACACAAAAAAACGCCACCAGCCTTTAAAATAGCTGATGGCGCACCTTATAACGCTGGTTAGTAAAACTACTTAATCGTAATCCATTATTAATTATAGCAAGCTAAAAAATATTTTTGATTAAGCATCTATTAGAGCTATTTTGATGAAAAATACTTAATCATTTAAATAAAGCCTACTTTAGCGGTTTTTTGGGATTATGCGTGAGCTTTTAGGTCAAGACGTGCTTGATGTAATAATGGCTCAGTATAGCCACTTGGCTGCTCGCGACCTTTAAACACTAAATCACAGGCAGCTTTAAAGGCGTACGAGTGCTCAAAGTCAGTCGCCATTGGCTGGTAATCAGCATCATCCGCATTTTGCTCATCAACAACTTTTGCCATACGCTTCATTGCCTCCATCACCTGCTCCTCACTTACAACATTATGATGTAACCAGTTGGCAATATGCTGGCTTGAGATACGTAAGGTAGCACGATCTTCCATGAGACCGACATCATTAATATCTGGTACTTTAGAGCAACCAACACCTTGGTTGACCCAGCGTACGACATAACCTAAGATGCCCTGAGCATTATTATCAAGCTCCTGCTGCTTCTCTTTCTCTGTCCAATTGGTATCTTTCGCCAACGGAATAGTCAAGATATCATCTAAGCTTGCGCGCTTGCGAGATTTTAGATCGTCTTGAACGTCTGCAACATTTACTTGATGGTAGTGCATACTGTGCAGTGTTGCGCCCGTTGGTGACGGCACCCATGCAGTATTGGCACCCGCTTTTGGGTGAGCCGCTTTAGTGTCCATCATCTCTTTCATCTCATCAGGCTTCGCCCACATGCCTTTACCAATCTGCGCATGACCTTGTAGACCTGTCTCAAGACCGATATCGACGTTCCACTGCTCATAAGCGGGCTGCCATGCTTCTGACTTCATATCGCCTTTACGTACAAAGGGCCCTGCATTCATGCTAGTGTGCATCTCATCACCCGTACGATCTAAGAAGCCGGTGTTAATAAAGATAATGCGCTCTTTTGCTTCGCGGATGGCTTCTTTTAGATTGACCGTCATGCGGCGCTCTTCATCCATCACACCGATCTTGATGCTATTACGTTTCAAACCCAGCAAATCCTCTGAAGCATTGAACAGATCGTTTGCCATTTTGACTTCCTCAGGACCATGCATTTTTGGCTTAACAATATACATCGAGCCCGTGCGCGAGTTTGATCGCTCGTTCTTACCTTTCAAATCATTTAAAGACAATAGCGGCGTAATCAAGCCATCCATTAAGCCTTCAAAAACCTCTTCTGGACCATCACCCAAATCAACCAAAATGGCGGGGTTTTGCATCAAGTGACCCACGTTACGAATTAGGAGTAACGAACGTCCTGGTAGGATAAGCGTGCCACCATTTGGCGTGGTATATTCACGGTCCGGATTTTGTTTACGCGTACGCGTTTTGCCCCCTTTTTCAAAGGTTTCTTGCAAGTCGCCATTCATCAAACCAAACCAGTTACGATAAACCTCGACTTTTTCTTCAGCATCGACCGCAGCGATTGAGTCTTCGCAATCTTGAATGGCAGTGATTGCTGACTCTAATAGCACATCTTTGATATGAGCAGGATCGTCTTTACCAACGGGATGACTACCATCGATTTGGATCTCGACATGCAAATTATTATTTTTTAGCAAGATACCTGTTGGGCTTTCTGCCTCACCTACATAGCCTACAAATTTAGAGGCATCTTGTAATTGCGTACGGCTGTCACCTTGCACAATCTCAAGTGTGCCATCAACAACTTTAAAGCCAGTGACGTCATTGTATGAACCTGAAGCTAATGTAAAGTTATCATCTAAAAACTGCTTAGCATAAGCGACGACCGCGGCGCCGCGAGTAGGATTATAGCCGCCTGTCGCTTCTTGACCGTTCTCATCACCAATCACATCTGTACCATACAAAGCATCGTACAAACTGCCCCAGCGTGCGTTGGTCGCATTCAAGGCATAGCGCGCGTTACGGACTGGTACGACCAGCTGCGGTCCTGCAATATGCGCAATCTCGTCATCAACGTTTTGGGTACTGACTTTAAAGTCGTCGCCTTCTGGCAATAAATAGCCAATCTCTTGTAAAAATGCTTTATACGCTGGGTAATCAATCTTGCCATCTTTGGCAGGATGTTCTAGATGCCACTGATCAATCTGCGCTTGAATCTTGTCACGAGTCGCAAGCAGCGCTTTATTACGCGGCGTAAACTCTTTAATAACTTTTTCAAAACCTGACCAATAATTATCTGAATCAAGGCCAACTTTTGGTAGTACTTCATTTTCGATAAAGTTATATAATTGCTGATCGATGGCAAGAATGCCTTTTTGAATACGCTGAGTGTGAGAAGCCTGGCTCATAAAAGTGTCCTTATCAGTTCGTGAGGGATGTCAGTATGGGTTTATTATTGTCGCCGTTTGAGCTAAAAGAGATGCTGCGCTACAAGTGCAGCCACGTGCTATACAAAGGGTGATCGACTATTCATTCAAGATTTTGCCGCTCGATAGGCAATGCTTAGTTATACTATTTTAAAATATTATTACGTAATCAGTCTTTTGCACTAAGTAGATGAGGCGTTATGAATAAAGTACCTAAATACTATTAATGTGAATATTAAGACGAAATCGCTTAAAAATGAAATATCATCCTACTATCAAATAATAAAATAAACAAGGAATCGTCATTCATAAGATAAATACTGGGGTTATATAATAATGATGACCTATAAGTAACATGCCTTGAGTACCACAATAAAGTGTACTCAATAGAATGACTTCAGAGATTATCTAAACTGTAAGTATTCATGTCAAAGCAATACAACACGCAAATGTTATCTATTTTAAGAATATAAATCTGCTTATGCTATGCATCGATTTTCTATGCAATCATCGCCTACTGTTATACTATGCGCCTCTTATACTCATAAACTGACCCATTAATTTTTTATCCTTAACCATTGCCTATTAATAAAGACATACCAGACTATGAATCACCCTCATTTAAAACACAAGCCAGCTGCAAAAAAACGTATCAACAATCTATCAGTGACGGTAGAAGATAATAATTTTCAAGATGCAGATAGCACAGATGAAGGCAGCGTCGATGTTGCCAAGCTACCTGCTCCTAAAAAAGTAGATTTATCTTCTATCTATGCATTTTTAGGTAGCCGCACCACTCAATCTTGGATAGATGCTGCAATTGCCAATTTACCGCTCATTATTCAAGATCATGCGAACTGCGAAAAAAAAGCCGCTGGGACGGCGATGAATTTAATATTTCGCTATGAGTTCTCTTACGACTTACAACGTAAATTGGCACAGCTGATACGTGAGGAGATGCTGCACTACGAGCAAGTGCTCGGTCTCATGCATGAGCGCGGACAGGACTGGGAATATTTGAGCGCAGGTCGTTACGCTAAAGGTATGCTTAAACATAAGCGCACTTACGAGCCTGCAGCAATGGTAGATGTTTTAATAATCGGTGCATTTATTGAAGCGCGCTCTTGTGAGCGTTTTGCCGCCCTTGCTGAAGGGATTGATGATGAACGTTTGGCTAGATATTACCGCTATCTGTTGAAGTCAGAGAGCCGCCATTTTGAGGATTATCTGGCGTTAGCGCAATCATTGTCTGACGAGAATATTGATGAGCGCGTTGAGATGTTTAAAGCCGTAGAAGCAGAATTAATTACAAGCCCAGATACAGAGCTGCGCTTTCATAGCGGTGTTCCAGTTTTATAGATACCCTTATTTAATATGAAAATATAAATCTTAGTTTACTAACAAAAAAAAGCAGTTTCTACCCTAATCAATCTGGGTAGAAACCGCTTTTTATCAATCCATTTTCTAAATCAAGATGTAAGTTATGTTAGATATAAAAAGTATGGACATTACTTATGATCTTGGGTCAATGAGCTGTCATACTGCTTGCTGCCTTTTGCAACATTATGTGGATCATGATCAGGACTTTTGCGCTCAGCCGCCGCTGGATTAACTTTTTGAAGCGCATCATCAGGAACAATGCCATTGTTATCATCCGCGTCTTTTAGCTTAGGCTCTTTATCAGTACTGTTATCTTTTGAGATAGTGTTCATAACGATTCCTTTTAAAAAAACGAAGTCATCACTCAGACGTAAAACTAGTCTTCTTCGTCAGGTGTTAAGGTGCGAGTTTGGGCATTATTCACATTGGCATAGCGATTCATCTCATTAATGTCTCGACTCTGAGGCGCTTCACTACCGACAGTATCTTCGTTAATGCCTTCATCGAATGGCGTACCGCCTTCTTGATCGCGGCGGTCAGGCTGACGTGCAGGATTGTCTCCATCATTGACATGTTCAGAGTCTATAATATCTGCATCAAACGTTTCAGTCCCATTCTCAACGCTGGTATTGGCATCAATCTCGTTGCTACTTTCGTGGATACGGTCATCACGACTCATTAAGTCATCGCGATTCGTTGCATAATCCTCTGTTGCTACTCTGTTTACTGCCTGTCTATTTACAATTTCAGCATCCATCGGTGGCGCGCTAGTAACATTGTTATTATGATCATTGTTATTATAATCATTGTCACTATGATCGTTGTTACTATGCTCATTATTCATGTTGCCATTTGCAATAGGAGTCTTAGTGAGTGCTGGATCTTTGGTTTCCATGGTATGTTCCTTATGTTTTATTATAAGCTTACTAAATGATTTTTGCTGAAAATGGCGTAATTTAAAACCAATGATAAATACTACGGATTGTTCTCTTGACTCAAATCAAAAGCATTGAGATCACCAACATTCTTACCACCCGCTGGCAAATCCTCTTCTTTACGTGGATCAACAAAGACTTCATCGGTTTCTTGCGACGCTTGTTGAGGTCCATCTATATTAGGCTCGTGCTTACGCCCTTCATAGCCATCCTTAGGATTTTGGCGATGGCCTTTAGCTGGATCATTCACTGGAACCTTTTCTTCATGCGTATCAGGACCGATGTCGTCATCTAGCATAAGCTTATCACTGTCGTTTTTATAAGTAGTCATGGCGTTTCCTTCGCGTATATGGTTTGTTTTATCAATTAAACTTGCTTTTTGAATTCGGCAACTATTTGTCAGTACGGCTATCTTCATCAATAAAAGGCGTGGCTTCATCATCAGTCAATTCTGCTGGCTTGTCTGCTGGCTGCGTGTCATGAAGATTTTTTTCGATTTGTT
>JARIAA010000052.1 GCA_029264635.1 Psychrobacter sp.
AACTCGACAACGACAGATAATTCAGTAGGGAGAACGAGATCCATGTTAGCCAAAAAACCAAAAGGTGCCACTGAAAAACGCAAAACCAGTAGTGTGTCAGGCTTATTATGGATGTTTGTTGGGGCAGTATTGACGCTCATGATCGGGGTGTTTTTATACCTCTCACCCTTGTTTAACTTCAGTCCTGCGGGCAGCGGTGAGGGCACAGATGCTGATAGACAAGTTCAGCAACGAGTCGATACCGATACCGACAATGGTGATTATGAGTTCTATGATATTTTGCCAAATCAAGAGATGGCGACCATCCCTGATGAAGACTTTGGTGAAGGCAGTAGTAGTAGCCAATCCGGTCAAATCACTGACTTTGAGCCAGATGTAGTCGTCAATCAGCCAGAAAACACCACGCCAAGTAATGATGATGCGGGTAACTTTGGTATTTCTGAGAGCACCACGATTGAGCCTAGTCGTAGCAACAATACGAATAATGCAGCAAACAGCAGTAATGACGACGATATTGTCATCGTCGAAGAAGATGCGACTTATGATGGCACGCCAGCTGCCAATAATACAGGCGCGAATACAGGCGCGGCTGTAAACAGAGCTAATACAGCGAACGCTAGCAATGCTAGCATTCAGCCAGCGAAGCCTGCGGCGACTTATATTTTGCAAATCAACAGCTTTGGTGATGCCGATGAAGCAGACCGTCGCCGCGCTCAAGTGTTGATGGCTGGTGTCGATGCTAGAGTGGTGAAAAACACTACCGGTAACGGCCTTCCTATTTATCAGGTGATTTCACGCCCGATGAATAACCGTCAAGCGGTTGCCACTGCTCAGCAGCGCCTGCAAAATAACGGTATTGATTCTATTATCGTTGAGCAGCGCCGTTAAACCTAAAGCATTGATAAAAAAAGCGTCAGAGGACGCTTTTTTTATCCCTTTTTTTTGATATATTTTTTAGCTCCTTTCGGCAAACTCAATATAAGAGCATCATGATGACTGTGAATTCTTCAGAAACTGCGCCCGTTGGTATGATGAAAGCTTTTTTTCAAAAGTATTTCATCGATGCTTTTACTGGCATGGCGTTGGGATTGTTTGTTACCCTTATCGCCGGTCTTATCCTCTCGCAAATTGGGGGCTGGTTAGACTTACCAGCACTGGTCGCTGTTGGTAAGCTGGCCTCAGTCCTAATGGGCGCAGGCATTGGTGTCGGTATTGCTTACTACCTTAAAGCGCCAACGTTAGTCATGCTCAGCTGCTTGGTGGCAGGCATGCTAGGTGCACATTCTGAGGCATTGATGGCAGGAAATCTATTCGTTACACAAGAAGCTGGTCCAGCAACCTTCGTAGCGTTACCTGGTAATCCGATAGGTGCGTACTTAGCCTCTGTGTTTGCTTATCGTGCTGGTACTTGGGTCGCGGGCAAGACAAAGCTTGATATTTTGTTGGTGCCATTACTAGTCTGCGGCGTTGCTTTACTAGTCTGTGCGCTACTTAATCCGCCCATTGTCGCGGCTGTCGATGCCATTGGCCAAGGTATACAAGCGGCAACCGAATTACAGCCATTATTGATGGGGATTGTGATCGCAGTGGTGGTCGGTCTTTTATTGACATTGCCAACCTCAAGTGCAGCCATTTGTATCGCTATCGGACTTGGCGGATTGGCAGGCGGCGCGGCAGTCGTCGGCTGCGCGGCGCACATGATTTGTTTTGCTGTGGCCAGTTTTAAAGACAACGGCTTCAGTGGCGTCATATCTCAAGGGCTTGGTACCAGTATGCTACAGATTCCTAATGTCCTCAGAAAACCGCTGGTACTATTGCCAGCTGTCATCGCTAGCGCTATTGTTGGTCCTATCGCTACAGTAGGTTTTGGTCTTGCCTGTACAGCAACTGGCGCTGGTATGGGTACGGCAGGGCTGGTAGGGGTGTTTGGCGTCATCGAGGCCTCACAAGGGATTATGAGTACAGCGCAGTTATGGACGGCGATTATTTTATTGATGTTTGTTTTGCCCGCAGTTATTGCTGGAATAGTCGCTTATATCATGCGTCATCTCGGTTGGTTGGTCGATGATGATATGAAGCTGCCTTAGATGAAAAGTATATCAATCGAAGTATGCTGACTCTCAATGATAAAAAAGCCCAGTTCAAAATCGCTGGGCTTTTTTATCACTATCGAAGGTATTAGCCATATTGGGCTGCTTTATGATCGCCCGTTTTTTGCGCTTTAATTGACGTGATAGTTTATAGACGCGGTTTAACACAGTGCTATAGTGTGCTGGGAAAGCTCGCTGTACAGCGTCCATCATTTTGGCATCATTACCAATTAAGCAGCGGCGCTGATTGGTTGCGGCAGCTTGTAAAATAATCCATGCTGCGTCTTTGGCATCAAATTTCAAAAATTTATTGAAATTGCTAATGGCTGTGGGACCAATGCGCATGCCAAGCTCACTTAAGCTATCATTACCACGCGCACTGTTGGCAATATTGGTTTTGATACCGCCAGGATGAATACACGTTGCGGACACGCCGCAGCGCTGAATGTCTAGTTCTTGACGCAAGCTTTCTGTAAAGCCGCGTACAGCGAATTTGCTGGCATTATATGCAGACTGCGACGGCTGAGCGGTTAAACCAAAGAGACTTGAGATATTAATAATATGACCATGCTCTTTGAACGTGCGTGATTTATTATCCTTGTTACCACCATCAATTTCGCTTTGTTTGACGCTGTTTTTAATCAATGGCAAAAATGCTTTGGTGCCGTAAACCACGCCCCAAAAGTTGATATCCATGACCCACTCAAGCTCGCTAATACTACTACCTTCTACGGTAGAATATAGCGCCACGCCTGCATTGTTAAAGATAAAGTTTACTTTGCCGTGAGCGCTCATGACCGCATCTGCCCATGCTTCAACCGCTTTATTGTCTGAGACATCAAGTACTGTGGTGGTCACTTTGACAGCGTACCCAACGAGTAGCGCTTTGGTTTGTGCTAGCGGCTCAGCATTGATATCAGATAGGGCAAGATGACAGCCCATTTGTGCCAAATGAATGGCAAGCTCGCGTCCCATACCAGAGCCTGCACCAGTTATTGCGGCGACGTGATCGTGATAATAAGGCGTTAAGTCATGGTTTTGGGTAGAGCTTGCAGCATTGGACGCTAAAGAAAAGGGGAGGTGCTGACGAAGTGCAGCAGTGATAGTATTCATCATGATAAACAGTCCTTTGTATCAATGAAAGTAAGTTCCAATAAAATTTTTATCGCTGCGCTAAATATCGCATCGTATGTAGTAGCTAGGTACAAGCTAGAGTATCTACCTTAGCACGATTTAACTATTATCTACTGAGCATTCATAGACGCCGCTGTCATTTTTCAATCAATCAAGCTGAACCAATAAACAGGCATAAAAAAAGCGTCTTAGCATAATCTGCCAGACGCTTTTTTAAATAAAAAGTTAGCTGATGATATAGTCAATACCAGCAGTACTGTACCTATTTTGAAGTGCGTTAACTATACCTAACTGTCTTAATTGAACCATGAATTAAGCAATTTTATGGGTTTTACCTTCATTGATAACCTGCTCATCCACCATTACTGTTTTAGCATTCTTCATGGATGGCAGCTCATACATGGTTTCAAGCAAGGCGTTTTCAACGATAGAGCGCAGACCACGAGCACCTGTCTTACGCGCCATGGCTTTTTTGGCAATCGCATCAAGCGCTTCTTTGGTAAAGCTAATATCAGCGCCTTCCATATCAAATAGATACTTATACTGTTTTACCAGTGCGTTTTTGGGCTCCGTTAGAATCTGTACCAACGCCTCTTCATCAAGCTCTTGCAGAGCAGCGAGTACGGGTAGACGACCAATCAATTCTGGAATAAGTCCAAATTTGATTAAATCCTCTGGCTCGACTTGCTGGAGCAAATCTGAGCTACGGCGACTATCATCTTTTGAGCTTACATCCGCATTAAAACCAATACCGCCTTTTTCAGTACGCTGCTGAATCACTTTATCAAGACCAGCAAAGGCACCACCAACGATGATTAAGATATTACTGGTATCTACTTGGATAAGCTCTTGCTGTGGATGCTTACGGCCACCATGTGGCGGAATAGCAGCTACTGTACCTTCGATGAGTTTGAGCAAAGCTTGTTGCACGCCTTCGCCTGACACATCACGCGTAATAGACGGGTTGTCGCCTTTTTTACTGATTTTGTCAATCTCGTCAATATAGATGATACCTTGCTCAGCTTTGCTCACATCATAATCGGATGCTTGCAAAAGCTTTTGCACGATGTTTTCGACATCTTCACCGACATACCCAGCTTCGGTTAACGTCGTGGCATCCGCCATGGCAAAAGGAACATCAAGCAGGCGCGCTAACGTCTGTGCTAACAAGGTTTTACCAGACCCCGTAGGTCCAATCAGTAAAATGTTGCTTTTTGCCAGCTCGACCATGGCATCATCAGCACCAATCTTTGCTTTTTTTCTATCGCGAGCTAAAGTTTGGCTGACCTTCAGACGTTTATAATGGTTATAAACAGCGACCGCCAATGCTTTTTTGGCCGCGTCTTGTCCAATCACGTATTCATCAAGCTTGGCACGCAGCTCTTTAGGGGTTGGCAGCTTTTTATTGACCCATGAGGTATCAATCTCGCCATCGACCTCATCATCAATCGCACTATCAGCAATTAGATCCGTACATAACTCAATGCATTCGTTACAGATATTGGCATCATCAGCAGCGATGAGCTGCTTGACTTCGCTTTTAGCTTTACCACAAAACGAGCAATGCGGGTTGTTATCTTCTGCCATATAAAGGCACTCCTAAAATTTAAAACTTTTATAGTCCACCATAGCGCAGCAGTTTCATCAGCTAGGCAAGTTATCCCGGCTTTGATAGATCAGGTATAGCTTGCGCTTCGCTTATGTTTGCATCATTGTGAATGGACTATAGAGGGTCTTGTGATTGCAATGATTAAGACATACAACGCCAGTTGATTTTTTATAAATCAATTACAAAGAAGCGGGACGGCGCTCTAATACTTCATCGATCAAACCGTACTCTTTGGCTTCTTTAGCATCTAACCAAAAGTCACGCTCCACATCTTTTTCGATCTTTTCGACGGGTTGACCTGTACGCTCAGCCAAGATCTCATTTAAGCGGGCACGAGTTTTGAGAATCTCACGCGCATTAATCTCGATATCAGACGCTTGACCTTGCGCGCCGCCTGAAGGCTGGTGAATCATCACTCGAGCATTGGCTAGGGCATAACGTTTGCCTTTTTCACCTGCTGCAAGCAAGAATGAACCCATGCTATAAGCACCGCCCATGCAGATAGTCGATACTTCAGGCTTGATAAAGTTCATAGTATCAAAAACAGCCAAACCAGCACTCACAGAACCGCCTGGTGAATTGATATATAAATGGATATCTTTATCAGGGTTTTCCGCTTCTAAGAATAAAAGCTGCGCGACGATAAGATTGGCCATGTGATCTTCCACTTGGCCTGTCAAAAAGATCACACGATCACGTAATAGACGTGAGAAAATATCAAACGAGCGCTCGCCACGCGACGACTGCTCAACGACCATGGGTACTAAAGCGATTCGGGTGGTCTGCACGCTTTGTACATCATTGTGTGCACTCATGAGCATATCGAAATGAGGGTTAGCAGTGATGCGATCATAATCTGTCATAAAATATCCTATAGATAAATAAATGCATAAAATAAAATAAAGGTTTTGCATTGATGCGACATTGGCATTGATACTATGATAACGGGTTTAATTACAGGGCTATATTGACTTTCAGTTAACTTTATTCATAACGCTTAATAACTTGGCTTTTACCACTGAGTTTTCAGAGCTAGATTTTGCAGCTGCTTTTCTAAAATAGCTTCGACAGGGTAGTATGCGATAGTAAGCTGACTGGTTAAGTGAAAGATGGTTTCCTATTAATAAGGTGTGTCTGTACCTTTATCA
>JARIAA010000017.1 GCA_029264635.1 Psychrobacter sp.
TGAATCAGACAAAGAGATATCGTGACCACGAAAATAATCTTGTAAAAATTGTGGCATCCATGTGCCAAGCTCAATTGACTGCTGGTGAGAACGCTGCTGGCGAGACAGCTTTAATACATCTTCAATAATACTGTTAACACGCTTGGTTTGCGCAAATATCATTTTATAGAGCTCGTAGTTACCAGACGTATCAATAGCAGTCTCATTCTGCAATGCCTGATTCCCTGTTGAGAGCGATCGCTCATCGACTACGTTGTGATTTTCAACGATATCTTCCATCAGCAGCTGACTGGCCTGAGAGATAGCAGCGAGTGGGTTACGGATTTCATGGGCAATACTGGCGGTTAGCTGACCTAAAGAGGCAAGTTTTAATTGCTGGGCACTGGCTTGTTCACGGCGTAAATCTTCAAAGAGGACCAGTTGGCTACCATCTTCTAGCGGAATCACTTGTACACGTAACTTATTGGTAATGGACGCATTCGCTACTTCAGGTAATTCATAAATGAAGTTTCTTGATTGATTAGCAGGAACAGACAAGCAGCTATCAAGCAGCTCGCTATGCTGCTCAGCCAACGCTTGTTGAAAAGCATATAACGGATTATGACGATTAATAAAGTTACGCTGTTGCTGTTTCAGATAGGCATCTGCTGGTAGCCTTTTTTTGGTCGTGGATGTTTGTCCCTCGGGGATACCCAATAGCTGATACGTAGCATGGTTGGCTAAGACAATATGCTGCTGATCGATGACCATGATGCCGTTTAGCATCTGACTGATGACTTCTTGGTTAATGGTATTGAGGCGCTCTACCTGTTCTGCTTGCCGCGCTACAAATCTTTCGACCTGTACCAAACGCTGTGAGATTGACCAGCTCAAAAACGCCACGGCTAAAAAACTCGCTGACATCAGCAGGGCGTCGCCCAAATTGGTCAAGCTCATACTATTGGCAATAGCATAAAAAAATTGCTGATAAATGACAAACAAAATAGCAAGCAACGTGATGATCAATGCTTGTGAGCTGCGTAGCAACATAAAGCTTGCAGCTACAACCACCATATAAAGCATAGTCAGTTGCAAATCTGGCGCACCACTGGTGTATAGCAATAAACTTAAAACAATAACATCAATGCTCAAACCAAAACCCAATTGGCGTTGTGGTTGTTTGGTGACTACCAAAAATAGACCAAGTAAAACTAGACTTAATACGACATAAAATATGAGTGCAGTCTGCTGTAAGAAGCTGGGTAATAGCAAGCTGGTATCTGCTCTAACGGTTGCATAAACCATCACTAACAAAAACGTGCTCACCACCAAACGATAGGTGCTATAGATCAGCCCAAGTTTACGTAACTGCGAGGCTGGGAGGGTATTATTTTGCTGCAAAGATTTGGCGATGACACTGACGATTTTGGACACAGATTTCATAAAATGACCGAGGATAAAAAGGGTATTCGTCTTTAAGTAAACAGATAAACTGGCTGTAAGATTAAGGCTGAATCAATCCGTGACGAATCGCTAAGTGGGTCAATTTTACATCACTGTCCACGCCAACTTTTTCGTAAATGCGGTAACGATACGTATTAATAGTCTTTACGCTTACAAACAGCTGATCCGCTATTTGTTGTGGACTTTGACAATTGACGACCATCAAGGCCACCTGTTTTTCGCGATCGCTAAGTAAGTCAAAAGGGGAGGCGGCATTGTCCGACAGTAATACTTCTGCCAGCTGCTCAGCAACATCTTGGCTAAAATAGCGCCCCCCTTGGTAGATCTTTTTAATCCCTCGTATCATCTCATCGAGTGGCGTACCTTTGGTGATATAGCCATTAACCCCAGCTTTAATCAGCATGGATGGGTAGGGCTGGGCTGACATACTGCTAACCGCCAATATTTTGATGCCCATATCTAACTGAACTAAGCGTTTAGTGGCTTCAAGACCGCCGATATTAGGCATGTTTACATCTAATAAAACCACATCAGGTTTGAGCTGCTTTGCAAGTCTTATGGCCATATCACCACTATCTGCCTCACCAACTACTTCAATATCTAGACTGTCAGATAGCATACGACTGATGCCCATTCTTACCAAATCGTGATCATCTACTACTAATACTCGAATCATGGTTATACTCTTTATCATTTAATAGACTGAGGTGCATTAATGATAGCTTAACACTGGATAAAATTGACGCAGCCATAAATCTATTATTCAACAACGATTGGTCTTGTATCATATAATAAGCGCATTTAATTTTATAGCAATGTTGCTATTTGCGATAAGCTTGTTTTATCATTGTCTAAGACAGGGTCCCTTATCTTATTGATAGTATTTAACTAATGCATTCCCTATTAAAAGCACTCTTTTAGATAAGAGATGAAAACATAGTAGATATCCTTTGAATGTTAACAGATATCACTCTAATCCAAAGCAACTGTATTAATTTTCGTAAATGTACAAAAAAAACCTACTAAGTCGGTTTGGTAGATTAAAATCGAATACGAACCATGATACACTAAAAGTACAAAAATTCTATACGACTACTTATAAACATATGCAGAAATACCACGTATGTTAATTGTTTACATTAATTTGTAATTGATATGATACCAACAGCAGGGGGAATAATGAAATATTTACCATTAACCAAACAGCAATTAGTCGCTGCCATGATCTCGTTAAGCTTAGGCAGTGCTGCACAAGCTGCACTTATTATTAATGGTAGCCCTGAGTCTAGCTCTAGTGCTCGTGTTAGTTGGGGCGGTGTTGATAGCCTGTCAGAAGCCCGTAATATCATGTATAGCTCCAAAAGCTCTACTGCGCCTATCAAAAAAGTTGATAACGGCTATGGCACTACTAACGTGACCAATGCCAACAGCTATGGCAGTGGTAGCAACAGTTATAACAATAATTACAACACTACCTATCGTGGCAGCTTTAATAGTAGTGATATGCTTCCAATTAGTACAGATTCACGCAGTGTTGCTGTAATTGATGTTGAGACTGGCAAGTCTATCTATGAAAAAGATGCAGATATTGCCCGTCCTATGGCAAGTATCACCAAAGTCATGACCGCCATGGTGGTTCTAGATGCAGGTCTTGATATGCGTGAAGAGATTACGCTTGATCCAGAGGATTTTGTCGGTCCTAAACGTGCAAGTTCGCGCTTAAAATCAGGCGATCGTATGAACCGGGCTGAGATGCTGCTGATGGCTTTGATGAAATCTGAAAACCCAGCAGCCAAAAGCCTAGCACGTAATTATCCAGGCGGTTATGATGCCTTTATACGAGCGATGAACCGTAAAGCTCAAGAGCTGGGTATGACAACTGCGTACTTTGGCGATCCAACAGGTCTCGATAAACGTAACGTTGCCTCATCAAATGACTTGGTAAAAATGGTACGGGCTGCAGGTAACTATGATGTGATTCGTCGTTTTTCGACAACCAAAAGCTATGATTTTTATGTCGCAAACTACGCAAGTGGTAACCGTACTTACAAAGCCAACAATACTAGCAGCCTTGTTCGTTCAGGAGATTATCCAATTGGTATCTCAAAAACAGGTTTTATTAATGAGGCAGGTAACTGCGTGGTAATGGAAACCCGAGTCAATAACCGTCCTGCTATTATCGTTATTTTGGGTGCCAACAGCTCAGCAACTCGTTGGGGCGATGCTAAAAATATTTTGTCTAGCTTGGCAACCCGCCGTACCGTCTAAGTTAACTGCTGCAAGCTTGAGTGTTTAAATTTTAAACATAATTAAAAAGGCTGTTATTAATGATAACGGTCTTTTTTTTGGCACAAATATGCTTAAGGATAATATATGACTGCACAATCAATGCAGCTGACAGAACAAGCAGCCCCTAGACTATATTTATTGACCAATGACGATAAGTTTGAACTGCTTTATATTAAGTTAGAAGCCGCTCTAGCGACCAACACCATAGGTTTACTACAAATTAGGCGCAAGCAAGTATTGGCTCAGCTAAATGGACAGCAAAAACTGTATGAAGAAGCAGTAAAAATAGTAGATTTAGCAAAAAAATATGGCGTGTCAGTCGTGATTAATGATGACACTATTTTGGCAGCCAAGCTTGGAGTAGGTGTACATCTTGGACAACAAGATGGCGCGATTAGTGAAGCCAAGCGGCATTTAGCGCCAAATCAGATTATTGGACGTACTTGTCATGGAGACGTGGCGTTAGTAAAAGAGGCGGTACAAGCTGGAGCAACTTATGTCGCAATGGGTGCCATATTTGCCTCATCTACTAAACCGAATGCCAGTACGATCTCTCGACAACAGCTAATCGATGGTTGCCAACAGACTGCAGATAAAAACGTTGGTGTTTGTGTGATTGGTGGTTTAACGGCTGAAAATGTCCAGCAATTAAGAGGATTGCCACTGACTTATGTTGCTGTGGTGGGCGATATTATGGATTTGCCAGTAGAGTTGATCGGACAGCGCTGTCAAGCATGGCAGCAGGCATTTACCGATTGGCACATACCTGCTTAGTCAATATACATATGACTGATAAAAAGTCTGTTTTATTCAGCATGTTCCATACATAGCGTTGCATAAGGCAGTGCTTCTAAGCGCTTTTCTTCTATTTCTCTACCGCATACCTCACATTCACCATAAGTACCGTTTTCGATACGACTAAGGGCGTTTTCGACATAAATAAGACTTTGGCGGGCTTCTGCCATTAAGCTTCTACGCATATCGTTTTGGCGATACGAGATGGCTTGATCTTCCCAGTGCTCATTGAGAGAGTCTTGGGGGTTTTG
>JARIAA010000022.1 GCA_029264635.1 Psychrobacter sp.
TACGGTTCAGAACGTCAAGTTTCCAACGCGTTATTTGAATGACCAAACGCTAGTGTTTTATCATGTACCAGGCAATGATAACTGGAGCTGCATAAGCTCACTTAACAAAAAACAAGCGCCCAAACAATGTATTTAGTTAGACGATATCAAATACGCAAAGCCTAGTGAACTCATATTAGTAATTACTGACAAGTCATTAATGCGCTAGGATTTGGGATCAATAGCAACATCGTTTGCAGTATCATCAATAGGCGCTGCTTGATTTTTAAGTATCTCATAAAATTCGCCAAGATCCATTTTGCGAGCTTTACCAATATCTTCATCGAATAAACTCTCAAGCTCTGCCATCGCAGACTGCGTTGATTCAATCAGTCGCGCCTCATCATCATAAATGGCTTGCTGACGTTCAATCAAATCGTCATCATAATCACGGAAAGTTTGAATCGTCTCGCGCGCTTTTTCAGGTGCTATTCCAAGCAGTTGTAGGGACTCACGTGACATATCTAGTGAGGACAAATAAGTCTCACGCCAGATATGACGCACGCCAACTTCGCGCAGACGATAATAATGCTGGCGGTCGCGCGCCCTTGCTAACACCACCAAATCAGGATAGTTTTTACGAAGGTATTCAGCAGTAGTAATGGAGCGCTCTAAGTCATCAACTGCGATAATGAAAATACGTGCTTTACTGATGCCCGCCGCCCGCAAAATCTCAGGATTCTTAGGATCTCCATAATAAACTTGGTTACCGAATTTACGTACAAAATCGACCCGATTTGCTGAGCGTTCAATGGCGGTAAATTCGATATTATGCATGCGTAGTACGCGTCCGATGATCTGTCCAACCCGTCCAAAACCTGCGATGATAACAGGGTGTTCATGGTCAGGGATGGTGTCGTGCTCGCGGCTGTGTTTGCTTTTCTCAAATAGTGGCTCACCGACTTTATCTAATAGTAAAAAGGCAAAGGGCGTTAGTGCCATCGAGATGGTCACAATCAAATTAAGCGTGTTTTCCAACTCAAATGGCAAGACATTTTGAGTGGCCGCGACATTAAACAACACAAAGGCAAACTCACCGCCTTGCGCCAACGTAACACCGAGTCGAATACTAGTTGGCCAGCGATTGCCAGACATTTTCGCAATGGCGGTAATCACGGCAAATTTGATAAGCATCAACGCGATTGCACAGCTGATGATAAAGATGGGGTGCGCCATGATATATTTGACATCAGTCAACATACCGACCGACATAAAAAACAAGCCAAGCAGTAAGCCTTTAAAGGGTTCAATACTGGCTTCTAACTCATGACGATATTCAGAATCCGCTAGCAATACGCCAGTCAAAAAGGCGCCTAGTGCCATAGATAGACCGATTTGGCCCATTAAAATAGACACGCCCATGACGATAAATAAGGCGACTGCGGTCAACAATTCTGATGCACCGCTGGACGCCACAAATTTGAAAAAGGGGCGGATAACGTAGCGGCTAGCGAGGATAAGCCCGCCAAAGACGGCAAAAACCTTGGCAAAGTAAATCAAATCGTAGCTTTGTTCGCGCACACCTGATAAAAATGGAATCACGGCCAATAAAGGAATCACGGCAATATCTTGAAAAAGCAAAATAGTAAAAGCTTCGCGACCATGAGTGCTTGAAAGCTGCTGTTTTTCGGTAAGTATTTGCAGTACAAAAGCTGTTGATGAAAGGGCTAAACCAAAACCAACAATAAAAGCTGTGTCTAGCCTTAAGGAGAAAAACTGGTACAACAGCCCCATTAATAGCGTACCAGTCACTCCAACTTGCAAGCCGCCCAATACAAAGATGGAGCGTCGTAGTGCCCAGAGCCTCGATGGCTGCAATTCAAGACCGATAATAAATAGCAGCATGACCACACCAAACTCAGAAAAGTGTAGTAAGCTTTCTGCATCACCTGCCACATCTAGTACACTGGGACCGAGTATCAAACCTGTAATCAGATAACCAAGCACAGTGGCAATACCAAAGCGTTTACCCAGTGGGACAAAAAGCAGCGCTGCACCCAAAAAGATGGTGGCTTGGAGCATCAAGTTTGGTGAGCCAGCAGCGGCAGCAAACATATAAAATCCTTAACAATTAATATAAAACCTACGCGCAATGAGTCATTTACGGCTCAAACATCATCGCATGACGCCTAAAAACAATAACTATAAAGTCATTTTTTACGGTAAATCTTCCATACCCCATTATTCGCCAGCGGGTTGCTATAAGCATCATTACGGCGCTTGCGCGGTGTCTGTCGACTATCGACTATTTTAAAATTAGGTAACGCATGGACGATGAGCCCTGTACGATAAAAGCGTATACGCTCAGGCTCAAGCATCTCACCTTTATGATCTCGGCAAAACACATAAGCGCGCAAGTCAATAAATTCACGATGCGCCACCAGACGTGCCTCATCATCGTTATCAAACACCGTTTTCATACGCCCAATCTCCTCTGCACTATAATCACCGCATTTATCAGTTAATGCGCCTACTGAGCCAAAGCTTTTGGATTCTTTAGCATGAGTCTTGGTTAGATGCAGACGCTGAACATGATAAATAAATTGTGGTATCTCAAGGCTGGCTGGCAGCGGAAGATGGTCGGGTGGCAAATATGCAGCCGGATAAAATGCCATCGCGCGCTCAATTAGGGCTTGCCAACGTTGTTGATAAGCTTGGACTTCTGCCAAATTACCCTCATAGATCGGCATATCTCGGATTTGGCGTAAAATATCAGGCGGAAACTGCTCATCACGAAAGCGGGCAATGTCTTCTTGCAGGGTCGAGAGTAAAACCTTGGCGTGTTTCTTGCCATCTGTTGAGGTAGGGTTGTCGACATAATCTGGGGCGACAAAGGGCGCTGAGCGTCTAGACATAGGAAGTTATCATTTATGAATACGTTAAAAAAATAGTAGTAAGTATGGCTAATAAAGTCAATAAATAGGCCAATTAAGCATTTATTATCAAATCGAGAGTTATTATAACCATATAAACTATGATAGGTTCAATTTGTTTGAAGTCGTTACAGCAATGATTCACGTTATTTAAACCAAGGATTGAGAGCAAATACGCATGAATAATCAACGACAAAACCTGTTCACCAGCCCTAAAGGTCATACCGTATTGACGACTATCCGTAAAATCCTAACGCGAATGATCGGCGTAGGATTGATGCTAGCATTTGGGTTTTGGTTGCTTCTTGCGTCAAATATGGGACCTGCTTATTTGCCGCACGTTATGAATGGAGCACTAGATTTTTGGATTCGAATGACGTTCTTAGGGCTTGGGTTAGGGATTTGGATGATGACAGCCGTTTGGTTAATCTGGCTCACATTGCGTTGTTTATATCGCTTGTTTGGACCCCATCATTAATTTGTCATGTTTATATCATTTAAGACTTTAGTTGGACGGACACCTGACTGATCGCTCATTGCTGATACCTGTATTTTTAATAGCTATTCTAATAGTTATATTCTTAATGATTATGACCCATATGGCTATGACTGTCAGACGAGCGCTCTGAGATGTCGCAAACCAATGCATCACTATGCATCATATTTTGTGGATGTAAGCGGCTTTCTACTTGAATAGTCGCGTGATGAATGTTTAGAGCCAACAGGCGTTGTTCCAAGTTAGCAATGAGTAAGCTTGCCTCCGAGATTTTCATATCGCCGTCGACAACCACGTGACAAGACAAGGCATTAAGGCCGCTAGTAATACTCCAAACGTGCAGATCATGGACTTTTTGTACTTGTGGGTGAGCTACCAGTTTGTCCTCAACATTCACCAAAGATATCCCTTCTGGCGTGCCTTCCATTAAAATATGTACGGAA
>JARIAA010000062.1 GCA_029264635.1 Psychrobacter sp.
GATAATAGAGAATTTCGGAGTGTGGCGCAGTTTGGTAGCGCATCTGGTTTGGGACCAGAGGGTCGTAGGTTCGAATCCTATCACTCCGACCATCTATTTAAAGAGCCTTACAGGCTTTTTTTTATGTATGATGATATTGTTTTTTATGTTAGATATTTCTGATATGATAAACCAATCAAAATATATAAAAGTCCTCTAAGAGCGCCTGTAGCTCAGCTGGATAGAGCATCTCCCTTCTAAGGAGGTGGCCGCAGGTTCGAATCCTGCCAGGCGCACCATTTAGCCTGTCAATCTTGCCTTATCAGGCAATAGTTATGGCGGTTGTAGCTCAGTTGGTAGAGCCCCGGGTTGTGATCTCGGTTGTCGTGGGTTCGAGTCCCATCAGTCGCCCCAATTTTATTTGTTAATTTGATCGATTCTTTGTTTACCTCTTTTTGTACATATTCATTGCCCTCGTTGGCATTTTTTTTCGTCTGCGTTTTTTGATGCGCTACTTCTCCCCTTTTTTCCCTTCTTTTTCGTCCCTGTCAACCTCTATGGTTATTCATGCTTATCTTTTTTTATACTTTCAGGTCGTTATAATTTATCTTGTGTTTTATGTAACTCAAATTTATATAGCTCTATCTAAGTAAAGTTTTAAGTATAAGATGATAAGGGTTAAGCGTTTATCCTTAATCCATTAGTTATTCTAATTAGTTTTAATGACTAAAATCAGTAAGAAAGACATAATAGAGCCTGCAACTATGCTCGATGTGATTGACATCAAATATATTTGATTGAGAAATTTAATCGTTTAATTTTCAGTGCTTTAAAATACAAATGTGTTTAGCGTATTTATCTCTTTGACGACAGTCCACGATAGAAAATTTAGCTTGTACGATATCTATCAAGTGGTTTACTTTCTCAAAGCTTGAGAATTGGCTATAAAGCTGTTAAGGAAAAATACAATGGACGCGCTTAGTGTATTATTAGAAAATGTGCATCTGTGTGGAACGAAATACTACCGTATCAACGCAGGTGGCGATTGGTCTTACTCCGTTGATAGAAAAGATACTATTTTATTTTATTTAGTACTGTCTGGTAGTTTTTATATAGAGGTGAAAGACGAAGTACGCAAGGCGGAAGTTGGCGATACTATTATGCTCTCGAACGCGTATCATCATACTAGTTATGCTCTCAACCATCATGATAAAAATGCTAAACCTTTAGATGATGTATGTTCTGTCAAATCCAAAGAAAATATCATTGAGCTTAATAGAGCAGATGAGGTCAATGCAAGTTTTATACTGATTGAATGCCAGTACGATAAAGAGATGGTTTATCCTTTACTGTCAGTACTGCCAACGGTATTGCCTGAGCTCACTGACGATTCTGATGGACGCTTTGGTGTCATGGATGTAGAGGTTAAGCTGTTAAGGCTAGAGTCTGAGCAGGAGCGTATGGGTAAGACGGCAGTTATCAATCACTGGGCAGGTATTATGATGATTGAATGTGTGCGTACTTACATTGAAGGGTTACCTGAGGCAACGGACAGCTGGTTGCAGGCGCTACGAGATCCTTATTTAACCAAATCACTAAAAGCCATGCATCACGAGCCTAGTCGTAATTGGACGATTCATAAACTGGCTGAAGTTGCTGGAATGTCGCGCTCAAGCTTCGCTCAGCGCTTCAAGGATGTGGTTGGTATGCCGCCGTTAACTTACTTAATTGATTATCGCTTGCGCCTAGCTGCGCGTTATTTGCGCTTACAGCAAAACAGTATTAGCCGTATTAGTGAGCTTGTCGGTTACGCATCGGACTCCACTTTTAGTCAAGCGTTTAAGCGCGTTTATGGCGTATCACCAAATGCCTATCGTCAACAGTTTCAACAGGAACTGCGTGCTTAAAAAAATATAGATAGCTGATATTGGAAGTGGCAAAAGAGCGTTAAGGTTGATGTTTTAACTTTGACGCTTTTTTTTCGGCAAGATTTTAAGGATACTTGCAAAGATTTGGTGAGGATTTTTTAAAGGTATGGGCAATAAAGAAGTAGAGTAAAACTGATAATTAAAGTGCGTTTAAATGTTATATAATAAGTTATCTTAGTGTAGTTATTATCCTATTTAGCGAGTTATGCGAAGTTCAGCATGGCGTATCTATAAATAGCTTGAGTCATCTAAATAGCTCAGATGACGTTCATTTTTTGCTGGTGATGGTACATTATGACCCAACCGAATAGTAAGCACAGATCTCAATCTGTCTCTATGGATAGTGACAATAGCGTAAGCTGTCATGACAATAAAAATTCTCGTGAGCAAGCAAAGATGCAACCGCCATCGATGGTTATGGATAAATCAGCGCTTCTCGCTCTTTTTACGACGCCAATCTCTGAATCAATCGCTGCCGAAGGCGCTGATGAGTCTAGCGTAGCTGAGCGGCGCGCCGCACTTTATCGTACGCAGCATGAGCGTACGCGCCTGCTGTATTTGGCATCTGCAAATATGCGGCCGACTTATTTGGTACAGACCTTGAAGTCGCAATTTATAGAATATGAGCAGTATAAGCTTTCACAGCAACTCGATAAACGTGCTTTGCTAGATGTCGATACGCTTGAGCGTTTATGGCAGCAACTGCACGTGGTTGACGATATCATTGCAGACATTGTACGGCATATGCCAGCGCAAAAGCCTGCAGGATGGCAACTGACCACCCATGATGGTCATAATCCTTTGTGCCTGGCGACTATTGGTAAGCTCAAATATCCCAAACCCGTTGGCGATCAAGCCAGCCTAAATAGCTATGTACTTGGGCATTTTGGGGTTAGTAGCTTCACTTATGATCGTGGTTATTACATCGGTCATGTAGTTGGGTACTTATTTAGTTGTTACTATTGTGCCCATCTGTCTATCAGCTACGCTGTCACGCCACTTGACGAGCAAGTCATTGAAAATTATGACTATGTCAGTCTAGAAACCCCTTATATGGTGCGTTTATTGCAAGGTTTGGACAGCTACTGTAAAAAGCGTGTCTATCAACTGGCGGTTATTTGCGCTCGGCTCAGTGTCTACGCATCAGATAAACGTATTGAAAAAATGCTGATCGCTGAGGTCAACGATTTTGATAAAAAATTGCAGCAGCAGCATTTAGATGTTTTATTATTACAAGGTATGATGCCTGAGAGTAACGACTCTACGCCACTTTTTTAATCAGGATTATTGACTGATTCTTTAACCTCTAACGCCTTAGGATATCTGCTGCTATGCCTGCTTATCATTATAAAGCACTTGATGATCAAGGCAGTGTCCAAAAGGGATTACTCGAAGGCGATTCTGCGCGTCAAATACGCCAGCAGCTGCGTGACAAGCAGTGGACGCCCGTAGAAGTTAATGCAGTCAATGATCAGCAAAGCCGAGCCCGTAGCCGCTATAAAAAGCCTTCTGCTTACGAGCTGGCGTTATTGACCCGTCAACTTTCGGTATTACTTGCAGCGGGTATTCCACTCGAAGAGACACTGGCAGCAGTTGCTAAACAATCGCCCAAAACCCATATTAAGTCTCTTATGCTGGCAGTGCGCTCGCATGTCTTAGAGGGGTTAAGCTTTGCGCGCGCGCTACAGCAGGCAGCTAGCTTTCCGCCATTATATATTGCCACGATTGCCGCTGGTGAAAAGTCTGGGCATCTTGATCTCATCCTAAATCAGCTGGCCGATTACACCGAAAACCGTTTTGCCCTGCAAAAGAAAATTCAAGGTGCAATGGTATATCCCATTGTACTGATGGTAATGGCAATCAGCGTCATTATGGGACTGATGAGTTTTGTAGTACCCAAAATTGTCAAAGTATTTGAGCAATCTGAGCAGGCGCTACCTTTAATTACTCAAGTAGTACTTGCGCTGTCTAATACCATCACTCAGTGGTGGTGGCTGATGTTATTGGTATTAGTGGGTACAGCCTTTATTTTTTATCGCTTTGCAAAGACGCAAGCGGGCAAACTTGCTATCGATAGTGTTGTACTGCGATTGCCGATTCTGGCACGGCTATCAAAAGGCCTAAATGCAGCGCGTTTTGCCAGTACGCTTGCAATCTTGGTACGCTCAGGCGTGCCGCTGATTGAAGCTTTGCATATTGGCGCCGCGGTCACCACCAATCTGCATATCAAACAAACGATTATCACCGCCGCCGATCGGGTGACAGAAGGGGCAAGTCTGTCAAGCCAACTTGAGAGAACGCCATATTTTCCACCGATGATGGTACAAATGATTAAAAGTGGGGAAAACTCAGGCGAGCTTGAAAGTATGCTAAGCCGCGCAGCTAACATGCAAGAGGCTGAGGCGACTAACTTTATTAGTACGTTGCTATCGTTACTAGAGCCTTTGATGTTGGTACTAATGGGCATTGTCGTCATGATTATTGTGATGGCCGTCATGCTACCGATTGTCAATATGAATGATCTAGCCGGTTAGCTTGAGTAAGTTTTTAAGATTACGCTGGGCTATTGTTTATTGTGACAGTTTTTGTTAAGTTGATAATGCTATTTACGCTGTTTCATATTATCCTATAATTTTCTATGAATTCTACAGACCTACTTTAACCTTACGGTAGGTTTCTTAAGTTTTTCTTCCTGTTGTATATTGATGAATGACAGCAAAATGCGCTGTTGAATGTTAGGTAGTTAGGCTATAGTAGTTGTTGTAATCATAGATATTGTTATAGAAGTCGTACGCTAATAGTGACGTAGACGCTATATAACTGACTGCCTAATCAATCATCTAAATATGATTGTGGATAAATACAAAATCATAGTCTATAGTGATAATCATTTTAATATTTGTGTATAACCGTAGTGATAAATTAGTGATGAAAGCGATGATTATGAGTAATAAAATCCAAACAAATGTAACAAAGCTAAGCTTTATGAAAAATAGACAGATAAGCACCACTGAATGTGAGAAAAGCAGTAAGCGCTCCAATGTCAGCGGCTTATATATGAATCACAGCCAGTCAGGCTTTACGCTTATTGAAATTATGGTCGTGATTGTGATACTGGCGATTTTAGCAGGATTGGTTGTGCCAAAAGTGGTGGGACAAAGTGATAAAGCCCGTGTGAAGACTACTGAGACGGCCTTATCCACTGTTTCTAATACGCTTGATATGTACAAAGTCGATAACTCACGGTATCCAACAACCGCACAAGGTTTAGAGGCATTAAGTACACCGCCTGCAGACGCTAAGAACTACCCTGAAGGCGGCTATATTAAAGGTGGTTATCCGACTGATGGCTGGGAAAATGAGCTACAGTATGTCTCGCCAGGTAGCGAAGGCCGACCTTATGATCTATTTTCTCTCGGGGCTGATGGGCAACAGGGCGGTGAAGGTCAAGATGCCGACATTTATGCAAAATTATAAAAGTATCTGTTATAAAAAACTGGTTGGTACATATGCCTTAGCATCGCGTATGATGCGCTAACAAGGTTCGATAAAAGCTGGTCAGGGACAACTAAGCTATCAAAAATATCAACTAATAAGAGTTTATTGGTTGATATTTTTTATTGGATGACATTATATAAATAGTAGTCGAATCAATGTTAATGGTCCTTAGAAAGACAGATTGTATCCACTATGCTATTAAAATTCGCTCTTAACCATTAGCAACAACAAGGTGATGTTTATGTTTAGTAAGATACCAAAAATAGCTGCGATGCATAAATCATCGACTAAAAAACCTTATGCATTAGCGGGTGCCATCTTCAGCTTGTCGCTCACAATGGGTCTGACCACCATCACTAGCTATGCGGCAAGCTTGGGCGAGCTATTTAATAACAACAGCGCAGCGCAAGCGAAGTTTTTGCCAGTTGATGAAGCCTTTCAGGTCACAGCCAGCATCAAGGCGATGTCTAACGGCACGCGCTTATCGATTCATTTTGATATCACGCCTGGTCATTATGTTTACAAAGACCAGCTTACCTTGACCTTTCCTAAAGGCGTAAGCGCGGCGCCGTTTACCTTTAGTCAGTCACCCGTTTCTATCGATGACCCAACCTTTGGCCGAGTACCTGTATTTACACAAAAAAATATGGTAGCGACCACTACTTTGACGACTAATAATGGCAAAGGCGCAAAAAACGCGCCGATTGTGATTGGCTGGCAGGGTTGTGCCAAGGCGGGGCTATGCTATCCGCCTGAAAAGATTAAAACTAAGGTTAATATTGCGACGCGCTAAATAAAGGTGCGCTAAGAATAGAGCTGTTTTCATTGATGGCAAGCTCTCGTAAGTTTGCTCAAATAACAGTCATAAGAGGTAGTTCTTCATGTTTAGCAAGTCGTCAGCAACAGCCCGCAAACCGCTTGCCAGTAAGAAATCTTATACACTGGTACTCGCTGTATTGAGTACGTCTTTAATGATGGGGCTGACTGCGACTTCTACCGTCACACATGCCGCCAGCTTGGGTGATCTATTTAGCAATGATAAAAGCAGCGCGCAACCAAAATTTCTGCCAGTGGACCAAGCGTTCAAAGTTAGTAGTAGTAGCAAGCCTGTCGCTACAGGGACACGCCTCACGATTAACTTTGACATTACACCTGAGCATTACGTTTATAAAGACCAGATTAAGCTGACTTTGCCAGCGGGTGTAACGGCCGCGCCTTTTACTTTTAGCCAAACGCCTGTTTCTATTGATGACCCTACGTACGGTCAAGTAGCAGTATTTGATCAAGCTAATATGGTGGCGACTACGACATTGAGTAGCGTCAGTGGCAAAAGCGTAGAGAATGCTGCGCTCACTATCGGTTGGCAAGGCTGCGCTAAAGCAGGACTGTGTTATCCGCCAGAAAAGATTAAAACTACAGTTAATATTGCTCCTACGCCCCAATCTCAATCGACTGCTGTTAGTGCCTCAGCGCTGGCAGTGAATCAACCAGCAGAGCGGGCGCAAAATGCAGATGATGTTATCGATTATGATGCGCCATACAACGTATCAGACAATGATGTTTCAGACACTATAGATTATGACACTTTAGATAGCCCTATCAGTGCAACTAACACCATCTCGGGAGTAAGCACGACCGCCATAAGCAATAACGCCATCAATAATAATACGGTTGACAGCGATAATACAAACGTTAACGGTCTAGTCGATAGTGATCCGTTTGGCTTGGCCTCTCATCCTTGGCTTGCATTAGTACTGCTATTTTTAGCAGGTCTGGGGTTGGCATTAACCCCATGTGTATTGCCGATGTTGCCTATCGTTGCCAATATCGTAGCGCGGCAAAAAAACCCAACCGTTAAAAAGGGCGTAATATTAACCACCAGCTATGCTATTGGGGTCGCTACTGCCTATGGTATCTTGGGCGCTGTCATCGCTGTATTTGGTGAGTCGCTCGGTATTATCGGTTGGCTACAAAACCCTATTATCTTAATTAGCTTTGCTATCATCTTTGTCTTATTAGCGCTATATATGCTGGGTATATTGACCATTCGTCTGCCACGAGCCATGAGTAGTAAAATGCAGGGTTTGAGTCAAGCAGGAGATAGCAAACTTGGTAGTACGGGCGGCAGCTTAGTCGCTGGATTTTTGTCAGCGCTAGTGGTATCACCTTGTGTGTCCGCGCCACTATTTGGCGCATTACTTGCAGTGTCAACGATTGGTAGTCCGCTGCTGGGTTTTGCAGCGTTGTTTATGCTCGGTTTTGGCTTGTCAGCGCCGCTTATTTTAATCGGCGCGACTCAGGGCAAAATTATGCCAAAAGCTGGCGAGTGGATGAACTGGGTCAAGCAAGGTTTTGCCTTATTGTTATTTGCAGTCGCGCTGCTATTGGTTGAGCGCGTATTTGTCTCTCCTGTCATGCTATTGGTATGGGCACTATGGTTTATGGTCGTGGCGACATGGGCATGGAGCTGGCTCGGTCGTGGTCGGATGCTGACCCAAGCCTTTGGACTGGTAATAGGTATTTGGGCGTCCTGTTTGATTATTGGCGCAGCATTAGGTAATGATGATAGTCTGCATCCTTTAGCGTCATTGAGCGCAGCACCGATGATGCTCCAATCGGCCAATGGTCAAGCGGTCAATAACCATACAAACGATGAGCACATCACCACACTTACCCAATTGGACGCAATTATTGCCAAAAATCCTAAAGTACTTGTAGACGTCACCGCAGATTGGTGCGTTGAATGTAGAATTATGGACAAAAACCTATTTCATAATCGTCCAGTGCAGATGCAGGACTGGCAACTGGTCAGACTTGATATCACGCAGACCACAGCAGACTCAAAAGCCATCTTAGCGCGTTACAAGATATTTGGCCCACCCACGCTGTTATATTATCAAGATGGCCAGCTGGTCAATCAGCAGGTAGGTGAGATTGGGCGCTCAGATTTTGAACAAACACTGACGATGCTTAATAAATAAGGCAAGATGGACGAGGCTTGGCTGATAAAAAAAGTTTGTATATTGTGATTATGTTATATGGCTACCAACCTCTTCCATTTATCTGTTTTGCTTTTTGTTTATAAAAATATCTTCTAAGCTTATCCGATAAATTAATGTGTTAATTAATCTATGCCCTAGTATAATGAAGCTGTTTTTATTAGCTCAAATCAACAATGAGTAATACTGGAGGTTTTAACTGAATGATAATTATTTTTTTATCTTAACCATGAGTATTAGTCAGTTTTTAATCTATCCAAGTTGTTTTTTATATTAAATCTTATATTATTCTCCGTTGGCATATTGCTGATGAGATCAAGGACACCTATGTTCGCCCCTACTATTTTTCAGCATCAGGTACAACGCACCTCGCATCAAACAGTCGCTCTTCACAGATTGCAGACTCATTTAAGCTTCGCTGTTGGTATCGCCTTGAGCTGCATCGCTGTACAAGGTCATGCTGCCAATAATAATGATGATTATGCTGCAGCACAGGAAGCGTTGTTTTTTGAATGTACAGAAGTCGTGACGAGTACGGCACGTCTGGCCTGTTTTGATAAAGTGGCTCAGCAAGGCAAGACGCCAGGCTTTACGATGAGCAAACAACCTGTGGATTTAGCCAAAACCCTTAGAACGACGATAGCGGGCAATCCACAATTTGTATTTGCTGAAGACGATGATATTGTTGATGCTGACAACAGCAAAATTAACAGTCGACCAAATACTACTGAGAGCTTAGACACAATAGGATTGACTGAAAGAGAGGCGAAAGTCTTAGAAGACGTCGGGGTCACTCAAACGGATATCGAAAAATATACTCCGTTGAGTCTGGCCTATGATCTTGACCAAAATAGTGAGCGTGGAACGTGGACTGTCAGACCTCATAATCCCAATTATATTCTGCCTCTATTTTATAGCGCTGATCCCAATCTTACCCCAACCTCTAGCGATAAAGATCAAGACGGCAAAGAATATACCTCTAACGATATGCGTAACACGGAGCTAAAATTCCAATTGTCGCTCAAAACCAAAGTCGCTGAGGATCTATTTGATACCAGCGCAGATCTATGGTTTGGTTATACCCAGCAGTCGCATTGGCAGGTTTATAATGAGGACAATTCAAGACCGTTTCGCGCAACCGACTATCAGCCTGAGATTTTTTTGACCCAGCCTGTAACAGCTGATCTACCATTTGGGGGACGTCTGCGTATGCTAGCGGTAGGAGCGATGCACCATTCAAACGGTCAATCGGATCCTATATCACGCTCATGGAACCGTGCTTATCTGATGGGCGGTGCAGAATGGGGCAAACTTACCGTCATACCGCGTATCTGGGCACGTATCAATAATGAAAGCAGTGATACCGATGATAACTCAGATATCACCGATTATATGGGTCATGGAGACCTGACTTTGTTGTATGATCTGCCTAACCAGCAAAGCATCAGCAGCACCTTACGTTATAACCCAAAGACTAACAAAGGCGCCGCGCAGATTGATTATTTTTACCCATTAACTAAAAATGTCAATGGCTATGTACAGCTGTTTCAGGGTTACGGCGAATCCCTCATTGATTATAACCACGAAAACACTGCTATTGGTTTTGGTATCGTCCTCAACGATTGGAAAGGGTTTTAGTCTAGTAGGTTTAGGCTAAAACCGATACTGTGCCACTGGGATAAATTTTTGTAGCCTCTGTGATAACAGCAAGCAAGGAAAATTTATATTGATCGCACATGGCTATCAGCGTATTGATTTTATTTCGAACCGACGATACTGCAAATATCAATAACGAACGCAATCGCTTATGTTACGCTTAGCACCCTATCAAAGTGGTTTATGGTTGGCAGAGTATGTGAATTTACGCTGTCAGCTGTGCCATGTCTATCGCAGTGCGCCACAAATATCGACGACCACACTTACAACTCGTCAACGGCTTTATCAAAAATTTAATAAAGGTCTGCTATGTACGCGCTGTCATAACGGCATAGTATGGCTACCTCAAGCCTTTAATGTCGATATTGCTGCCAGTACGTCATTACCCGTTCAAGCCGCCACCTATTATGACTATCCCATTCGCCAAGCCATTCGTGCTTTTAAACATTCTGAGGACATGACCAAATTGCCCTTGTTGGTCCATGTGCTGCGTCAATTACCCAGACCTACTGGCTGTCATAGCGGTAATAGTGTTATTTTGCCGATGCCTACCACGCAAAGCCGCTTAATCAAGCGCGGTTTTGATCCTGTGACCATCTTATCTGCTTACTTATCTCAGCACTGGCAAATACCGCTTTGGCACGGTGTACAACGTATTGATAATACGGTCAGCCAGCAAGGCTTGAGTCGTGCAGAGCGCTTAACGAACCTGAGCGATGCCTTTTTACTCACTAAGCCATTACCCGTTAAACGCGTATTGTTGTTCGATGACGTAGCGACTACAGGCGCAAGTTTGCAAGCGTTAGCTCGGTCGTTATGTACTGAATCTTCTTTGTACCCTGTTCTAAATAACACTCACAGTCCTATTTATCATCTATCCGCCTACGCACTCGCGCATGGTAACTATAAAAAATAATTAAGTTTTTTTGCTTAATTATTCGCACTCTATGCTTTTCATTTATAAGTTTTCATTCACTATACCCCACTCTTTAATAGACAATATGCAAGATAGATTCTTTGCAGAGTAGTAGTCTCTGTCTGTTTATAAAAATAGTGGAATGAATATTGCAAAGTAAATAATGCATTAGAATAATTAAATAATGGTAAACATTGAAAACACTAGTGCCTATGGTTTATGCATTGACGAATTTTTAGCGATTTCTAATAGGATCTTGATGTGAACGCATCTATGTACGGCTTATCATACAAGCAAACTGTCAGCAGCGCAGGGTTTACCCTCATTGAGCTGATGGTGACTATTGCCGTACTTGCCATTATCGTCAGTATTGCCGCGCCGAACATCAGTAATCAGCTGGCCAATCAGCGAGTAAAGTCGACGACGGCGACGCTCAATAATGCGTTAAAAGAAGCCAAGGTCGAAAGTATTATTCGTCGCCAAGTCATGACCCTGACTTACAACAATAACGGTACTGCTTCAGGCTCTATAACGATTACGGATCCAAGCTCAAACACAGTTGCGACTTATCAATACGATGCAAAAAGTAGTATTAAGCATTTACCTGCCTCCGCACCGACTACGGTTGTCTTTAGACCCAATAAAACGGCTGATGAAAGAACGTACACCATCTGCGGCAACAATACCGCTACCACCTCAAGACAAATCATG
>JARIAA010000083.1 GCA_029264635.1 Psychrobacter sp.
TGAAGCATTGCTTGCGAGCATTATCAGTGATAGCTTAGATGAGTTTGAGGCGCAAATAAAAATACAGCAATGGAAACACCAAGAGATGCTTAATTTGTAGTATGAGCGGTCCTCTTAATATACCAGAGGTTTGACTGTCATAGCATTTATGATTCTTTAAATACCAGCGCCGCTTGTACATTGAATTAGGCATCAGATAATCCCCTCTATTTATAATAATAACTGCTCGGTAATCGCAGCACTATTAGCGTCTTTTAAGGATGTGCATTATGATGATCTCGGATATAGACCAGCAAGACATGACAAACCAACCTGCAATAAATTTTTATGGCAAAATGCTGACCTTCTCACGTCTACAGTTGAGTACCAATGACTTAGCAGCGATTGAAGACCATTTAGCGGATATGCTGAGTAACAAAAACAGCCATATTCCTGTCATCATTGACAGCAGTGTGGAACAAGATCTGACTGCTTTGATCGAGCTATTATGGTCATGGGGCCTGCAACCTATCGGTGTGGTGACTGGTGTGCTTGACACCCAAGCAAAGGCACAAAGAATGGCCATATTTCCAGCAGATGGCAAACGCATAGAACGCATTGTGTCTAGCAAAAAATCAGTCACCCAGATAAGCCAGACCACCGCTGAAAAATCAGCAGAAGCGCCGCTAAAAAGCGAACAAGAAGGCGTCAGCGCTGATCAAAAGACAATAGACAAAAATGCTAACACTATGCAGATGCCTGCAGAAACCCTCATAAATAGTGAACATATTACCAGCATGATTTACGATCAATTGCTGCGCTCAGGACAAAGCATCAACCATGTTGGTGGCGATTTGATATTGACTAATAGCGTCAATAGCGGTGCCGAGGCCATCACTGATAATAGCTTACATGTTTATGGCCGTGCTCAAGGTCGACTGGTTGCTGGCGCGACGGGAGACAAAGATGCTCGTATTTTTTGTCAAGTATTTAACCCATCCTTGGTATCGGTAGCGGGCACTTACTGTTTAAGAGATAACCTACCTGAAAATACTATCGACAAGCCAGTACAAGTGCGCTACGTAGAAGGTGAAGGCTTGGTATTTACAGTGATGGATAACTTGTAATTAATAGTTATTTAGGACAACCGCAATGCTATTGCTGATAAGCCAATTAACGAATATATTATCTGATAATGAAAAGATATGAATGTACACCTCACTAATATTCTGGTAGGTTAATTTAACAAAACTGTCCTACTAAAAATCTGTGAGTCAGACACTATTTATAAGATTACTGAATAGTGATAAAAAGCATTGATAATTTCACTCGGTTTTTGGCGTTTATAACAGACATGCTATAAATTTTTGTTGATTTATGATAGGCTTACGTTCGCAGATAGTAGTCGTATGATAACTATTTAAATCATCTCCGAGCAATTAGTGATAAAGGCTTGGTTGTAAGTTACTATATGATGTAAATAACAGTATATAGGTACGTTTATTAGACGATTTATCTATCGAATATCCCATTGATTTATAGGAGTGTGCCATTGTGGCGAAGATTGTTGTAATCACTTCAGGTAAAGGCGGCGTAGGCAAAACTACGACCAGTGCCTCTTTTGCTGCTGGCTTAGCGTTACGTGGCTATAAAACGGTTGTTATCGATTTTGATGTGGGCTTACGTAATCTAGACTTGATTATGGGCTGTGAAAATCGCATCGTATATGACTTTGTTGACGTCATCAGCGGTAACGCGCGTCTATCGCAGGCGTTAGTGAAAGATAAGCAGCTAGAGAATTTATATATTTTACCTGCCAGCCAAACGCGTGATAAAGATGCGCTGACCGATGAAGGCGTCAGTGAGGTTATGGCTGAGTTGTCCAAACAGTTCGACTATATTATTTGTGATTCCCCTGCGGGCATTGAACGCGGTGCACAGCTAGCAATGTACCACGCTGATGAAGCAATCATTGTGACTAACCCTGAGATCTCATCAGTGCGTGACTCTGACCGTATCATTGGTATTTTGCAAAGCCGTACCAAAAAGGTCGAGGAAAACCAAGGCTCCATACGTGAGCATCTGATTATTACTCGCTACAGTGCAGAACGTGCCGCTGCTAATGAGATGATGGATATTGATACCATCTCAAACGACATTTTGAAAGTTCCTTTACTTGGTGTGATTCCTGAAAGTCATTCAGTACTTGAAGCGTCTAATCACGGTGAGCCAGTTATTCATTATACCGATTCAGTTGCTGGTCAATGCTATGACGATATTGTCGCTCGTTTCTTAGGTGAAGAGCGTCCACTGCGTCATCTTGATGTGAAGAAAAAGAGTCTACTACAGCGCTGGTTTGGGGGTTAATGATGAGCAAGAAAAAAGGATTTTGGAGTAGTCTATTTGGTGCCGATGATAATACCCATACAGGTAGCGCCAACATGGCAACCGAGCGTCTAAAAGTCATCGTTGCCAGTGAAAATCGATTAAATAATCGCTTGACTGCTGACCGAATTGAGAAGATGAAACGTGAGATACTAGAAGTGGTTAATAAGTATGTTAATGGCGTGCAGATTGACGACGTTAATATCAACCATCGCTCTGAAGACAGTCTTGATGTGCTTGAGATGAACATCAGTTTGCCTGAGCACAAAAAATAAATACGTGAAGCCTTAAAACCCAATACTATGGATATTTAAACAAACAGCCCTTAGCATAATACTAAGGGCTGTTTTACTTACTGTCGTTATTAATGCTATGGCAATGTCTAGCTTTAGCTATCAAGGATATTATTTGATGCGCGTAATAAGGTTGTCTTTTTTGACAAACTGATGATATAAAGCTGCGCCGATATGGATAAGCGTAAACGCTATAATCATGGGCCAAATAATATCGGTATGTAAATCATTATAAAAGCGTGCGGCGCTACGATCTGGCGTTACAAACACTGGAATCTGAAATAACCCAAAGATATCAACAGGTCGACCACCATAAACTGACATCAGTAAGCCTGCGATTGGCATCGCAATTAATAAAGCGTAGAGTGCAAAATGTGATAGATGAGCTAGTAATTGCTGCCACCTTGGCATCAAGACTGGGGGCGGCGCTTTTGTGATCACGCGATTAATGACCCGGGCAATCATCCAGAATAATAAACTCACTCCAAACGCTTTATGTAATCCAATATACCAACTATTATCAGAGTTGCTATACAAAAATATCATTGTCCATGTGACTAGCAATAACACGGCACTAATCCAATGAAAGATACGACTACTGAGCGACCATTTTTGTATATTTAAATTAACAGTATTCATAGACTATTCCATGCAGCATGATATGGGATTTTTGACCCCACTGCGCGATTTAAAGCAATATAAAATATAGCTCAAACCATACCTTTAAATGATCTTATTGACAACCATTGTCGTAAAAACATTTTAGTAAAATGGTCATCTGGTTTAGCATGCTCAAAAATAATGACTGATCGCTTGTATTGCCTGTGCTGTTAGTGTTTATTAGCTGTCTAAATCTACGAGTTGGTGAGCAATTTTGTCAAGGTCTGGTATTAGGTAGATGACATCGCTAATGCTAACGGTCTGAAACATATAAGAGGTAATGACATTTTCTCTAAAATGCCTATTATCGATGTCAGGCAAAGCTATGTTGTCATTAGAGCGATCCCTTGTAGGTTGCTCGATATGAGAAATGTCATTGTTTTCAATAGCAATCTGTGCGTAATGCTCAGGTAATTCAGCATCTTTAACATCTGAGATCCGTACTCTTATTTGCTGTAAGTCACCTGCGGTTTGTAAGGCGACACGGTGAACAACCGTATTGCCCTCTAGTACAATGGTTTTATCAATCGCTGTACCACGCGGTAATAAATGAAATACGGCTACTTCTTGCCGCTGCCATAAGTACGTCCATACCCGCTCAGGATAATCGTCAATGCTCAAAATCAAGCTGCTTGGAATGATCCAATCAGGCTGGTTTTCGGCAGGAATGATGGTCACCTCAAGCATGCCATTTTCAGTCGTCAATAGACTGACGGCTTCAAATGAATGTTTTATAATTTGGTTCATACGTCGCTCACAATAAATGAAGGTGAAGTAATAGTCGCGGTCTTTTTACGAACCTGTTCAGTAAGTTTTTGCGCCAATGATTCAGGACTACCAATAAAGTGGCAATGTCCTGAGTCAATAATGGCTTGTGGCTGGCTTGCACAAATACTTAAGCTGGGATCCTGTACCCAGAGCTGACTATGATTATCTTGAATTGAATCTAAGTACTGCGCACCGTCATTGCCCATACCAGAAAAAATAATACTCACAAGATCGCTACCATAAACGTCACTAGAGTTTTTTAGTAGCTGACCAATAGCAGGCTTATAATCTCCTGACCATGCCTCTTCCGTTAAGATAACGCGACCTTCTGAATCACACACAATCTGGCGATCAATTGGGGCTATTAAACAGTGTCCCGCCTGTAAGCGCTGGGTGGTTGTGATTACTTTACAGCGCCAGTCATTGTGTCGATTTAATATCCGCGGCAAAGTCTCTATCATGTTTTGATTAAAATGATGCGCCAACAAAATACAAATGGGTAGCGCGGGCGATAAATGATCTAAAAATGCTTTGACTGCATTGGGTCCTCCCATAGAGGCACCTAAGAAAACCACATAACGCCAAGGGTCGCGGTCGCGGTCCATGACTGGACTATCCAATAACGCCGGTTTATTGAGCAACTTTGCAAGCTTACGCTTTAACTTGCGCTGCCATTTTGTATAGTTTTGTACTTCATTAAGATAAGGGGCTTGGCTAAATCCTACCAGTACTGCACTAGAATTAGAGGTACTAATAGCAGCCGCTATATCATTATCATAGTCGCTATCAATAAGCCAAATATCGACCTGAGCTTTATAGGGTTTAGGTTTTTCTTGGAACTGCTGGCGTGACAGACAATCAACCAAGCTAAAGCCTAGGTTATGAATAGTATCACTAAAAGCCAGACGCTGATGCTGACTCTCCGCGATCACCAATACTTTGATATCTTTGCCATCTTTATGCTCAAATGCAGACAAACGCTTTTTATACATCGTGACTCAAGCTTATTTTTGGTCCAAGTAATAGCTGCATTCTATCTAATAGCTCGCTTTCTTGAAACGGTTTTCCCATATAATCATTCACTCCAATCTCCAGCGCCCGTTCGCGATGCTTTTCACCCGTACGCGAAGTAATCATAATAATGGGTATCTGGCGAAGCCGCTTGCTATGTCTCACTTGTGTCGCCACCTCAAAACCGTCCATACGCGGCATCTCAATATCCAATAGGATCAAATCAGGTATGGTCTCTTGCAGGATCTCAATGGCATCAATACCGTCTTTGGCAACCGCGACGTTAATCCCTTGACGCTCAAGTAGACGAGAGGTTACTTTTCGAACGGTCACTGAATCATCAACGACCAATACGGTAATCTGTGATTCTATGTTACTACGCTAAAGTTTCGCTGAACGCAGGGTATTTTGTGCAGGGGCATTACGCATCAGAGCGATAAGATCTAAGATAAGCATAACCGACCCATCACCCATAATAGTTGCGGCTGAAATACCCGCTAAGTGTGATAATTGACGACCGAGAGGTTTTACTACAATTTCAATACGAGAGCCTGCAATCTGATCGACTTGTAGCGCAAGCTTTTGACCGGCTCGGTTTTTGATAATGATGAGTGGTAAGCTGGTATTACTACTGACTATTAACTCATTAAGCTTACTGCCAGAGAGTATCTCGTTTAAATAACGAATACGGTAGTCCTCGTCTTCAATATGTAAAGTCGCGTCACCTGACTCATAATAATCATAAAGCTTCTCTGGATTGATACGTATAACCCGCTCAATTTGTACAAGAGGAATAGCATAATAGCGATCTGCCGCTCGTACTACTAAAGCATCAGATACAGCAACCGTCAATGGTAAACGAATAGTAAATCGTGAACCTAAGCCCATCTCAGACGATACCGTAACCATTCCACCTAACTGACGAATCTCGCTAATCACGACATCCATTCCCACGCCGCGCCCCGAAATCTGAGTCACGTGCTGTGTCGTAGTAAGACCAGCACTAAAGATATACTGCATCACATCTAGATCGGTCAAACTATTGTCGTCTGCATCAATCAGACCTTGAGCAATGGCTTTATCTCGTACTGCATCGACGTTGATACCGCGCCCATCATCAGTGAGGTTAATGACAATCTCACTACCCTCGCGCAACACCTCTAGTGTGATACGACCACTACGATCTTTACCAGCGGTAAGACGACTTTGGGTAGTTTCAATACCATGATCCACTGCATTACGCAGCATATGTTCAAGAGGTGATATGATACGCTCTAGAATCGTTCTATCGATCTCATCATCAGCATTAATAATGGTCAGCTCTACAGATTTGTTAAGCTCGTTAGCTGTTTGACGCACGATACGTTCAAGACGTGGTGTAACCCGTGTAAATGGCACCATACGGGAGTTCATTAGTCCATCTTGTAGCTCAGTTTGAGTGCGTGACAACTGCAGCAATAGATTTTCACTATCACGCGTTTTTTCTAATAAGGTGCTATTAATATCAATCAAATCTGAGGCCGATTCTGTCAATGACTTAGACAACTGATTCAATGATGAATATTGATCCATCTCTAACGGATCGAAATCCTCATTGTCGATGAATTCAACATCGTCAATCTGTGATAAGATTTGTGCTTCCAGCTCAATTTCCATCCGGCGCAACTGATCAGCCAAACGTTGAACCGTCGTTCCCATCTCCTCAATGCTATTCGTTAAACTGCTCATACCCATATCGATACGTGCGCGGTTAATCGCAGACTCGCCTGATAAGTTAATCATGTGCTCAATCACACCGCCTGAGATACGAATCATCTCGCTGTGACTAGTGCTTTGCTCTTGCTCTGCGAAACTCCCTGTCATGGGCGGCATCTCATTGAGATTTTCAACCACATGAGCGGTCTGCTGTCGTAATTTTGCTGCTGAGATTTTACTACGCTGAGCTTGTAGGGATTCGTTTGGGATATGCTTTAAATCATCAGGATTCTTACTAAACTGTTTTAACGCTGCAATTAATGCATTCGGTGTTGGCGGATTTACATGCTCTTTTAGTACAAAAACAGCATCGGCCAACCAATCATGGCAAACTGTTAGCAATTGTGAAACCATTTTGGTCGCCGGCCTTCTAAGAATCGCCAGCTCTTCGTATACGGTCTCCATTTCATGCGCAAGATCAGCGATACCATTTGCCGCCACCATACGTGCGCCGCCTTTAATAGTATGTAAATCTCGTTGTAGTGCTTGTAATGCCGCTATATCACTGATGTTACTCAAGAATAATTGCAAATACTTATTACTACTGGCAACAATCTCATCTGCTTCTTCTAAAAACACCTCTAAAATATCAAGATCAGGCAAACTATCATCCCACGACTGCTCGATAATATTATCCAGACTAACGACGTCGGCAGTTAATTGCACATTTTCTTGACTCTCCTGTGTCTTATCGTCCTCATTATCTCTATGATTTTGAAGAGCGGGTAAGACTAGGGTAATGGTCAAGGGCAAATGATCGTGACGCTCAAGCTTCTGTAACTGCTCAATCAGCTCTTCAGCAAAAAAGGATTCTTGATAGCGCACCACATAATCAATCTGCAAAGACAAAGTATCTTGCACGATTTGCATGACAGCCAGCCACTGCATAGTTGGATACAGTCGCTGCTCAACAAACGCCTCATAAATGCTTTCTATTTCATGCGTCAGGTCGCCAATACTACGGATGCCCGCCATACGCGCGCCGCCTTTAATAGTATGCAAGTGGCGTTGTAGTACTTTTAAAGTGGCGGTATTGTTAATGTCTGCACGCCATTTATTAAAAGACTGGGCAATAACAGTATCTAACTCTTGCGCCTCTTCTAAGAATATCTCTAATAATTCAATATCGGTATCGATTGTCTCAAGCGTTAGCTGCTCTGCCTGAATGCTTTGGACAGTTGTCACAGGCTCATGATTATCTATAACCATGTCCTCACGATCAGCCATTGTTTTCTTATCAGAACCCTCATCAATGTCTGCCACATTTATCCTATGTAGACGGTTAAGAATTTGCTGATCAAGCTTCAACGACATACTACCTGCCAACGCATCAAACAATCCTGTCAATTGACGATGCCCCGCAACTAATGCCAGTTGTACCTCTTTATTATCCGCCCTATCAGGGTTGTTATAAAGATGATCATACGCTGAGCTCAAAGCCGCTAACAACGAGATAAACTTTGGTGAATCTTGGGTTTGGCCAGCCAATCGTTCAATTTGTTCGGTTTGCTGTTGGACATAGGACTGAACTTGTTTAATATCTTTATTGCTTAGCGCGTCATTAAGCTCCCATTCCGCATTTAACAGTTTATCCACGTCTATTTCTAATAATTCTGCAACACTCAGTTTGTTATCGCTGGATGTGATCTCTGAATCACTCAACATTGCTTGTAAGGAGGCTAAGTCCTCTTTGTTTTCTACAATTTCATCAGATAAGCTTTGGGCATAGGTATTAAGATATCTGTCGATAAAGACCACTGACTGTGCCAAGACCTGTAAGTGCTTGGCAGTCATTGGCGTATCATGCTTTTGTAATTGCTCTAAACTATATTCTATCGTGGCGCTAATATCGCTAATAGCAGTTAGCGCACTTGAGCCAGAAGCGGCTCGCAAGGTATGAAAAGCGCGTACAATCTCATCAGTGACCTCGATATACTCTGCCGTGTTATGAGCATTGATAAAATCTTTAATGTCATTTAATAGCGTCTCTGCCTCTTCAACAAATATCTGACACAAAGCCTGCTCTTCAACGCTGTTTGCAATAACAACGACGGGAGTATCTGTCATCATCTCATTGATAGAATGAATCGTCTCTAAGATATCCGTAACATCACGACTATCACTCTGATAGCTTTCATCGTCATTAGACTTTAGATGAATATCTACGGCTGACTTATCTTGACGTAACGTATCATAGCTAAATTCGTCACCGTGCTGCTTACTATAAGCATTCGCACAGGCAACCCATATAGGTACCATCGCTGAATACGCTTCGCTGTGGTTTTCATTATTATTAGCAAACGTCTGTACCAAATCTGGATAAGCGGCAAGTACGTCAGCCATAAGCTGTATGATATCGGCAGACACTGTGATACTACGGTCTAAAATACGATTCAGCATATCTTCTATAGACCAGGCAAGCTCACCGGTATAGTACGCACCGACCATGCGTCCTGAACCCTTTAAAGTATGAAAACCACGTCTTATTTCTTTTAATTCAGATAAGTCAGAAGGATCTACGCGCCAATGCTCATATCTTGGCGTGATATCAGCCAGCACCTCTTCTGCTTCTTCAATAAAAATCTCTTTAATCTCTGGATCACTCTCCTGAGCGTCCACAGGTAACTGCATCGCTTGTTGTATGAATGGCTCAAGAATAGTAGGTATCTCTAAATTACTAGGTTGGCTAGCATTGTCCGATACCGCTATTTCGTCAAAACTAATATCAGATTTCTTACCATCATTAAAGTTATCGTCATCGATACCTTTTATATTCAGCTCATCAACAGTTTCTGTTGATATGGCCAGACCATACAACAGTGACTCTCCTGCTAATAGGTTATTACTTTGTAAAACAGTAATAGCAGGGTCAATACTAGGGTCTTGCAGCGCGGTAAAATCTGTAACCAATATTGATAATTTTTCTGTAGTTTGCGTTACTAAGGTAATCAAATCTTTAGTCACTGCCAGTGTTTTATCTAAGACTCGGTTAAGTAGGTTTTCAATCGCCCACGCCATCTCACTGACACTAAAAGCCCCAACCATACGTCCTGACCCTTTTAAGGTATGAAAGCCACGGCGTATCTCAGTTAACGCAGACAATTCTTGTATGTCTTGTTGCCAAATAGGTAGCAAATCTTCTAAATTTGCCAATACTTCTCTGGCCTCTTCAATAAAGATGTCGCGAATCTCTTCATCCATCCCAAAATTGTCAGGTTTGACGTGTGTACGTGCCAATTGCAACGCTGCACTGTCTGGCTTTGCTGTAGAGTCTAAATCGATAGTGACCGCATCTATCTTTTGTACGGATTTGTCTTGTGATATCTCTTTATTTACTATCTCTTCAGTAGGTGCAATCTCACCACTGTCATCATAGCGAATATCCACAGAAGACGCTGGTTTGTGATATCTATAAACCTCTGACATCGCCTCTGGTGCTGCTATTAACTCATCAACTAAGATATAAGCTTGCTCAATGCGTTTATTAGCTTGTTGTAATAAAGAGCGATCAAATACTTGCTGCGCTAAATGATCCAGCAATAGCTCAAGAGCGGTTATACTGTCTGCCAGAGATTGAACAAGCTTCCAGCTAATATCTTTTATGTTATGCCTGTCCAATTTGACAAATAATTCGCCTAACTTGTCACTTACTTCCCGTATTGAAGGCAGTCCCATATCTTCAAAAGCATCACCAATCTCAGTAAAGGCATCTGACGTTGGTAACAAGCTGGTTTGTTGCTGCTGCACGTAGTCATTAAAATGGTTTTTTACCTCTTCGACCGCGATTCGCAGCTGGCGCAAATTGTCATCAGCGAAAGTTGACGATAATACCGCATCTGTTTCAGTAGATTCACTATTAGACGACTCAGATAGCGTTACAAAAGATGCAGCTTCACCGATTTTGGTATAGATAGATTGTTCAGTGTTATAAACAGCGCTGTATAACTCTTGCAGTTGGCGCTCAATTTGCCATTGCATCTCTGCAAATACAGACTCAGACATCATACTGTCTTTGACATCAGCCAAAATCTGAGTAACTTGTGATTTATAACGCGACCATCCTCTGCACTCAAGCTGTCTTTCAAGTTTTTGGAGTGGCAAAATAAGTGTTTGTGGATGATCAAGTCCAAAAATGATTATCTCAAGCTCAGCCAGTATACGCGGTAAAAAGCGTAACGTAGACTCCGCCGCTTTTGATAAATGACTTAATGTACTTTGCGTCGATACGTCAATGTTTTCAAGACCACTGACTTGTATGTAAATATCAGCGATCAAGTCTTCGATGACATCTTCTGTTTTGAGAAAATGACTGCTTAATTGCTCGTCTGCCTGGCTAACTTGTTGATAACGACTCTCTAATATCCGCTCCAATTCAGCCAATAGCGATGCATAATCGGCAGGTAGTGGTGAGGCATTATTGACAAGATTGCTTAACCAAAGCTCCGCCAAAAACCATAGGCGCTGCTGACTATCGGCAGTAACCGACTGTCCCAAACTTGCTGCTTGCCAAAGATAATGACTGACTTTTTCTAAGTTACGTAAAATCGTTGATTTATTATTATTAGTCGTGAGTAACTGCTCAACCTGCTGACGCCATACCAATAATAACTGTTTATAATGTTCAGCTTGTAAAGGAGGTAAGGATGAAGGACTCATCGTTAAAACATTGGGTATAATGATATTGATTTTTTTGGCAGGCACGCTGTTAACATAATCAGTAGCGCTATTTTTCGTACTGGTATTATCGTCTATTTCTGCCACTGTTTGCGGCAAAATTTGAGAAAGCTTATCAATGGTTCTCTCGATAAGTGCACTACGATAGCTACCTGTCTGAGCATATTGCTTCAACTCATACTGTAGCAGCTGATGAGCAAACTGCGCTATTCGGTATTGATTAGCCTTTAAAACCATACCGTTACTGACACCAGATGCCAGTAGGCTAAGTCTATTAGCCAGCACTGCCAATCGAGAAAGCTTGACCATCGTTAAAGCGCCACTTAACTCATGATAATGGCATCCAATGAGATCAAAATCAGGATGAGAATCCATGTGCCAGCCATCGGACACTTGTGATAACTGTTGATCGAAAAGTGGAAGAAGCCATTCAAGTGACAACATTTCATTGGGCTGGTTTTTCATAGGATTATCCTAACTCGTTTATGCACTAATTTTTTGCCACACATTAACCTTTGAATGGGTAACGCGGCGCATATTTGAAGGTCGCCAAAACAGCGCTTCTCCTGGAGCCAATATAATATGGCCACCCAGCTCACACTGAGCTGCCAATCTTGTCAAAATATCACGCTGATCGAACTGACGAAAATATATCAACATATTTTGGCATAAGATAACGTGCTGCAAATGTAGGGTTGCTGGATCTTTGGTAAAAATGTTGTGCCATATGAAATCAACGTGTTCATGCAACTGCGGCGTTATTTGCCAAGTTGCGAGATTTTTATTTGGCACCGCGCTATCAAGAACTAACCTAGGGACTTCTTGACTGTTCATATCTACCTGACGTTGAGATACCGTTTGTCTATCTTTTTGCTCGCTGAGCACAACCGACTGCATAAAACGCTGATACGCGAATGGAATCAGCTGTTGTTGGCGTTGATCATATTGACCTGTGCGCGCTCTATGCAGAGCTTGCTGGCTAACATCTGAACCCAAGATCTTATAATTAGCAATGTGGCTTGCAGTCAAACTCATCGCAAGCGACCATACTTCTTGGCCAGTAGAGCAGCCAACGCTCCATATACGAAATGGCTGATTATTTTTATCAACGTTCCTATCAACCCTACTACCAACAGGCCGTTCAAGACAATCCTCAACACAGCTGTGTCGTGATTGCTGGCAATATTGAGCGGCCAATGCGGTTACGAAATCAATTGAAGGTTGATGGCGAAAAAAGCGACTTTCAGGTATGAGTACGGTATCAAGCAATTGCTGGTTTAGTTGATTATCTGTCTGTACGGCATCCCAAAGCTGAGATAATGATAAGGTATTTTCTGCTGCTGTTCGCTCAACAGCATTTAATAGCCACTGAAACTGCTCATCTGGTAATACAAATCCAATCTTTTTTTCGATATAGCGCTGCCACTGACGGGCTGCTATTGGTCGATCTCTCAAACGAGGGCTAATCAATTTACTGTTCGTTACGCCCATGTCTACTGAGTCTTTGAGAGTAAAACCATAAAGATTTGAGCTATTTTCTGTATGCTGTATGGATTGGCTCTTTGTGATGCGTGTCATAATGGATACAGTCTTCTTATTGATGGCTCTCAGGTAATCATGTTTTAGTTGGCCATCAATATAATAAGGTTCTAAAGAACAGGACTTTTGACAATGGAGACACTTTTTACAGTTGACGACGTTTATGCCAGTACAGAGTTACCACTGTGATAACCCTCTTTAAAATCATGAACCTGCTCATCATCATTTGATAACTTAAAGCCCGTCACTGATTCTTGAAGCGCAGCAGCCATTTCACTTAACTCGCCTACTGAACGTGCAGTTGCCATTGTTCCTGATGAAGTTTGTGAGGTAATATCTTGAATAATATTCATAGCATTAGAGATATGACCTGCAGAATCTGCTTGCTGCTGAGCGGCGTTTGAGATGTTCTGAATGAGATCAGCCAAAGCATTAGAGACGTTCTGGACTTCTTCTAGTGCTTCACCTGCATCCTTTGCTAAACGCGCTCCACGTACCACCTCTGAGGTGGTTGACTCCATCGACATGACCGCTTCATTGGTATCTGCCTGAATAGTTTTAACCAAAGTTTCGATCTGTTTGGTTGCATTGGCTGAGCGCTCAGCCAGACGTTGTACTTCGTCAGCAACGACCGCAAAACCACGACCGGCATCACCCGCCATCGATGCCTGAATAGCGGCGTTTAACGCCAAAACGTTAGTTTGGTCGGCAATGTCATTGATTAGACTGACAATATCACCAATCTCTTGTGAGGATTCGCCAAGACGTTTGATACGCTTTGAGGTTTCTTGTATCTGATCACGGATGACGTTCATGCCTTCAATTGAACGCTGTACAACGTCTGCGCCGTTATAAGCAATAGCAACTGAACGCTGGGCAACAGCAGCTGACTCAGACGCATTCGTCGATACTTGGTCGATCGATATTGCCATCTCGTTAATCGCAGCCGATACATTAGCAATCTCTTGCGCTTGATGCTCAGACGCTTCAGCCAGCTCAACAGCATTTAACTGCGTCTGCCCAGAAGATTGGGACACTCGATCAGCTGTGCTGTTAATAACCAATACCAGCTGACGCAACTGATCAATAGCGAAGTTCACGGAGTCAGCGATAGCACCTGTAAAATCTTCAGATACGGTAGCATTAACTGTTAGATCGCCTTCAGCCAAATCACCAAGCTCATCAAGTAGGCGCAAAATCGCCATCTGGTTACGTTCGTTTTCTTCTTGAATTTGACGCGCGCGCTCAGATTCAACTTCTGCTTCTTGGCGTCGGCGTAGCGTTTCTTTTTCGATTAATAAGCGCTCACTGCCACCGCTTTGGCGAGATAGCTGAAACAATGCGTATAAAACAACGCTTAAACCCAATAGCAATATAACGCTTGGCAACACAATCAATCGTATAAAACCGTCAAAAGATTGGCTTACTGATGATAATGAAACAATCAACCAAACCAAACCTACCAAACTGATTAGGCCAAAAATCCATGATAATGACTTCCATCTGCTGTTAGGATCATTAGCTGGCATTTTTTGATTGCTACCCGTTGCAGGGCTTTTTGTAACGTCACTCATCGTGCTTATTCCTTTCAAACGGTCGTCTAAGTCGCATTGTGACTGACATTGTTAATGATTATCAGCTAATGACAGACTTTATTAGTCATTGGCAAAATTTCTATTAATAAAGTGGCTATCAATACTGACATATCATCGTGCCATATCAGTCTTTATTGCTTTTTTACTTATATTGCAGCATCAATGTATTTTGAGTCTTGGGCGAGCAGACTTGGCATAAAAATAAACCAGTCTTGTTTGTCTTTAAAAAACTTGCCATGGTTATAAGGGGCAAATGGAGAATCACTATTAATTGCCTCAGGACGGTACTGACTACGCGTAAATTGTTCGATACCAAGTACCTTGTCGACCAGCAGGCCTGAAAAAACCGTACTGTGATCGACCACTATGACTTTACGCTGACTCTTTTGCTGCTGACTTGGTATGTGCAAGAACTGCGCCAAGTCCGTGATAGGTAGCAGGCGACCACGGACGTTGGCTATGCCTAACATCCAAGGCTGTACCAGTGGTATATTAGTATATTCTGGCATCGCTAGTACCTCAGACACCTCGCCCATAGGAGCGACCAGACGCTGTCCACCAATCTCAAACACAATACCGCGCCAGTCGTATACTTGCCCCCCTTGACGACCACTGCTACGGGCGCGGGCCAAATCAGCTAAGCGTAAAAGCTCAATAAATCCGGTAGAAGCCACAATTTACTCCGTTACGGTACGAATAACGCGTACAAGTTCAGATTCATCAACAGGCTTGGTCAGATACTCTTTTGCCCCTTGACGCTTGCCCCAAACTCGATCAGTTTCTTGGTTTTTGGTACTAATCATGACTACAGGTATATGCGAGGTTGTTTTACCGCGTGTAATTTTACGCGTCGCTTGAAAACCATTCATTTCAGGCATGACTACATCCATCAGCACCACATCTGGCAGATGTTCTGCCGCCATCAAGCAGCCTTTTTCGCCATTGTTCGCCTCTAGTACTTGAAAGTTGTTTCTTGCAAGTATGTCGCGAAATTTCGCCATTTCAGATGGCGAGTCATCTATGACCAACACTGTTGTCATGATTATTCCTTTTATTATCAATATTATCCGTCAGGACAAATGGTTGAGACCAACGAAGCAGAGGTAATGAGTCGCTCTTTTTGAGCGTTTAATAAAGCATCCTATTAAGCTTTAACTTTCTTCTATTCATTGTTGGCTACGGTGTGTTTGGTTGGGTATTGATGGCTTGTCACTTACTACGAGCGATATTGATTGATTGTTTCAAACAACTCATCTTTACTAAATGGCTTGGTCAAATACTCATCTGAAC
>JARIAA010000173.1 GCA_029264635.1 Psychrobacter sp.
ATTTTAGTTAAGCATAAGATAAGCGGTAGATATTGTTACAACCTTACCTACAAAAGGTTATTTAGATTATTGCTGTATTTAAATATTAACTAAATGTATTTAGATGTACTTACCAATTGATTCTATATACAATAAAGTAATATGCTAGAAAGGTAATATATTTAAGACAAAATTTTTTATACTGCGGTTTATTCACAAGGAGGTTTTCTATGCCACAAACAACTTCACAATCAAATACATCTGACAAAAAAGTTGCGCTAGTAACAGGTGCGCTTGGTGGTATTGGTACAGCTATTTGCAATAGACTTCTGGCTAAGGATTATCATGTCATCGCGACCCTAAGTAAGGATGATCCAGAGCGCACTAAAAAGTGGTGCGATGACAATGGTTTTGATGCAAATAACTTTGAATTTGTTGCCGTTGACTTAAGTGATCATGAAACAGCGATGGCCACTATTCAAAAAACTATTGATAAGTATGATAGTATCTATGCTTTGATAAATGGCGCAGGCATCACGCGTGATAGTAGCTTCAAAAAAATGAGCTTTTCGCAGTGGCAACAAGTCATTGATACTAACTTAACCTCGCTTTACACCATTGTTCACCCTGTTTTTGTAAAGATGCTCGAACAAAAGACTGGCCGTATTGTCAATATCAGCTCGATAAATGGCCTGCGTGGTCAATATGGTCAGACCAACTATTCAGCGGCTAAAGCTGGTATCATTGGCTTCACCAAGGCCTTAGCTTACGAAGGCGCTTCCTCCTCTATTACTGCTAATGTGGTCGCCCCAGGTTATACCTATACCCCTATGGTAGAGAGTGTGCCTGAACATATCATGGACAAAATTAAAGAAACTATTCCGATGAATCGTTTAGCTAGTGCAAACGAAATTGCTGCTGCTTGTATGTATCTTATCAGTGACGACGCTATATTTGTCACAGGAGAAACCATATCAGTTAACGGCGGTCAGTATATGTCTTAATTGAGCTATTGGTTAAGCCATATCTGTTATATCACTAAGCAATTACCTAATCTTTTACTACCCACTACTGGAGAAATACAATGTCACAATTAAATCCACAAGACTATATGAATCAGTTCACTGGCGATACCAAAAAAATGTTTGAACCTTGGACAAAGCTTAATCAGGCATTTTTGAAAAACGCTGAAATGATGACTGAATTTTCGCTAAACACCATCAGATCTTATTCAGAGATGGGTTTGGAAAATATGCGTCAAGTTGCCGGTATTGACTCTGCAGAATCTGCAAAAGATTTCAGTACCAAACAAGCAGAAATGCTGAATGTCATCAGCCAGCAAATGCTAGAAGATGCAAAACGTATGACAGAGCTTGGTAGCACTATGCATGATGAAGTTATGAAAGTTATGGGTGATGTGCAAGGTCAAACGACGGAGCAGATGCAGGCGAATATGAAAAAAACTGCTGACCAAGCTACCAAAACGGGTCAAGAATATGCGTCAAATATGAATAAAATGGCTGAGAAATTTACTGAACAAGCTTCAAAAGCAGCCAAGTCTGTGACTAATACTGGTTCGGCCAAAACTAATACGAGCAGTACTGGTCAATCAGCAGATAACAAGTAACTAAGCATATGATGATTATCAATGACCTCTATTACTTGTACAGTTTTCATTGGTAGGCATCCTATGATGTGAACGTGACAGAACGTAACAATAGAAAGGCGGGTTGAAGAGCGTTCACCCGCCTTTTTTAATAGTGTTGGCAATGACAGGTTAGGATGATCAGTTTTTTTATAAACCAGTCATGATAAGGATATAGGTATAAATATGGATAAGCAGCAACCCGATAGGGACAATCAGCATTCAGATGAACAATTAAACAAATCAGATAGACAAGATAGTCAAACTCATCAAAATAGTAATCAAGACAGTATTCACAACCATTTTGATTTTAGTAGCTTTGGTCAACAATATTTAGAGCAATTGAACCAAATCAATCAGATGAATCAATCGTTATTTAATCAAACCAGTCAAGCTTCAAACCCTTTTGAAGCAAATATGAAGATGTGGCAAGATTCGATTAATAATTTTAGTCAATTCATGATGCCAAATAATACTAAGGGCTCTGATACTCAAAAAACCAATCTGAGGCAAAATGAAAACCGTAGCAATCAAAATGCTGACGATTACCTAAGTAATTTAAATGAGCTGACTCAAAAGTTTTTTGGTGAAACTTTAAAACATGTCGGTCAAGATTATAATATTAGTCAATCTATTATGTTTAATCTTATCGATGGTTGGCAGCATTTTACCAGTGGGGTGACTGACAAAAAACCAACTGCGTTTGTAGAACAACAAATGAATCTGTGGAAAGAGCAGTTTCAGCTGTATCAAAATACCTTGATGAACATGACAGGCAATCAAACACAGCCTCTTGTCAGCCCTGAGAAAGGCGATAAGCGTTTTACAGATGAGGATTGGTCAGACAATCCTATGTTTGATTTTCTCAAACAAAGCTATCTATTACTCGTGAACAACGTCATGGAGAGTATCGATAACACTGAAGATATTGATGAAAAAACACGTCAGCGTTTATCCTTTTTTACTCGTCAATGGCTAAATGCTATTGCGCCAAGTAACTTTTTATGGAGCAATCCTGAGGTGCTACGTCTGACAGTTGAGTCGGGTGGACAAAACCTCATAAAAGGGTTTGAGCAGCTGACAGAGGATATGGAAAAAAGCTCGCAAATGCTTAGTATTAGCATGACTGATAGTGATGCTTTTAAACTGGGCGAAAATATCGCTACTACGCCTGGTAAAGTGGTATTTCGTAATCGTATGTTTGAGCTTATCCAGTATACGCCGACTACTGCCAAAGTACATAAACGTCCCTTGGTGATTATACCGCCGTGGATTAACAAATTTTATATTATGGATTTAAGAGAAGAAAACTCCTATATCCGCTGGGCGTTAGATGAAGGCCATAGTGTCTTTGTCATCTCATGGGCCAATCCAACTCCAGCGTACAAAGATGTGGGAATGGAAACCTATATGCACGAGGGTTTGCTAGCCGCTTTAGACGTGGTGCAAGAGATCACAGGTGAGCCTGATGCTAATGTCATCGGTTACTGCATCGGTGGTATGTTACTGGCATTGACCTTGTCTTGGTTGACAGAGAACAAACAAGCTGACCGTATTGCCAGTGCTACTTTTTGGGCGACGATATTTGATTTCAGTGACCCCGGCGATTTGGGCGTCTTTATCGATGAGCGTACGATCAGAGCGCTTGAGCAAGAAGAAGATCAAAAAGGGGTATTTGATGGTCGTAAGATGGGGCTTGCCTTTAGTTTACTGCGAGAAAATAGCCTGTACTGGAATTACTACGTACAAAATTATATAAAAGGCGAGCGCCCGGTACCTTTTGATTTATTGTATTGGAATTCTGACTGTACCAATGTGACCGCCGCCCTGCATAGCTTTATATTGCGTGAGCTCTATGTAGGCAACAAAATGATCAAAAAAGGTGAGCTTACCTTTGATGGTGCAAAGATTGATCTCTCAAAAGTCACTACCCCAACCTATGTTGTGGCAACACTGCAAGATCATATCGCTAAATGGAAAGGCAGTTACGAGGCGACACAAGTACTTGGCAGTGAGGTTACCTTTGTCCTTGGCGAGTCAGGGCATATCGCTGGTATCATTAACCCTCCAACGGGTAAATACGGCTTTTACACGCATGAGGATTATGTTGCAGATCCTGATAAATGGTATGAAAAAGCCGAAAAACAGAATCATAGCTGGTGGCTACATTGGAGGGATTGGGTCAAAAAACACAGTACAGGTGAAGTCGATAGCAGACAGCCTGGTTTGCAGCATACAGGCAAAGAGTGGCAGGTACTAGGCGACGCTCCAGGAAAGTATGTTCGTGTTAGAGCCGATGAAGCTTTGAATGCTGATACTATCTAATTTTGATTACGCCTTAATCAAATAGAGGCTGTATACAAGACGATACAGCTTCTTTTGTATAGGGTATTTTTTACCTTGGTCATTTTAAATATGACTTTATAATCTTATTCTCCTATTTAATTTATGTTAAAGACGGTGTACAGTCCTTAATACATTAGTTTAAGATTTAGACCGTGGCTAAAAACTAATCAGATATATATAATGTGTGAATATCACGTCCTGTGAATCAAAATTGGAATTATTTATGCCAGATACCATCGAAAGAAATATTGAAAATCCGAACAAAGCCGAAGTATGGTTAAGCTCTAACAACCCTCATCGGACAATCACAGGTTCGACACCAAACTTTCAAGATTTTGTAAAAAACCAATTTTACAAAACAGAAAGTACCATAGACGATTTTACTCGAAAAAATCAATATAAGGCAGATAGTGCTGCCTTGTTAATAGATGTGACCTCAAAGCATCTGCAACAAAACCAGCAACAAATTAAAGAAAATGTAGAGACATTGAACAATGATGCCAATGCCATTTTTAAAAGTTGGCAAAATGCTTATAGCCCAGATAAATTATGGAAAGAATGGCTGAGTTACAGCACTGATAGTAGTAAGCGTTTGCTGCAGACAGCGGATGTGCTCAAAGAGCGCGGTGATATTTTTATTGAACATGAGCTTGCAGGCGCGCCGCCAGTATTGGATTATGATTATCAAGTCATCATGGACGCCAGCAATTTTGAGCGCCCATGCAACTATGTTTTGCTAAGAATACAATCTCCTGAAGGGATTGTTACCAATGATGACAATCGTCCTTATATTATCATTGATCCTAGAGCGGGGCATGGCGCTGGTATCGGCGGCTTTAAGCATGAAAGTCAAGTCGGTGTTGCCCTTAATCAGGGACATCCTGTGTATTTTGTGGCGTTTAAGCGCCTGCCAGAACCGACACAAACTATTGCTGATATCACTTATGCTGAAGGGAAATTTGTTCGCGAAGTGGAAAGAAGGCATCCGAATGCATAGGCACCAGTCATTATTGGTAACTGTCAGGGCGGCTGGGCGGCGCTGATTTTAGCGGCAACCAACCCAAATATCACAGGTCCTATCGTGTTAAATGGGGCACCTGTCTCAGCTTGGAGCGGAGAGGTTGGTATCAACCCCATGCGTTATAAAGCTGGCGTCAATGGTGGTACTTGGCTATCTATGCTGAGTTCTGATTTAAATAACGGTGTGTTCGATGGTGCGGCCTTAGTCAACAACTTTGAACAAATGACTCCTTATCGAAACTATGTGGGAAAATATTACGATCTGTATAAAAACCCACAGGCCAACCGTCAGCGTTTTCTTGATTTTGAGCGTTGGTGGGGCGGTTTCTTTTTAATGAATGATAAAGAGATTGAATGGATCGTAGAAAACATCTTTATTGGTAATCGCTTGGCTCGTAATACAGGGCAGCTGGAGAAAGGAGTAAACATTGATCTGCGTAATGTTAAAGCACCCATTATCGCTTTTGCTTCACGTGGTGACGATATTACTCCGCCGCCGCAAGCGCTATCTTGGATTTTAGATGCTTATAGTGACGAGAGAGATGTTGAGGTTTGCGGTCAACGTATTATCTATATGATTCATGAGCAAGTAGGTCATTTAGGCATTTTTGTCAGCTCACAAATAGCCAATCGTGAGCATACAGGTATTGCCTCAATCATGGATATGATTGAAGTGCTGCCACCAGGTTTGTATGAGTTAGCGATCGATCATTTTGAAGGATCTGGAAAAGAAAAGACGTTTACCGTTGATTTAAAACGTCGTACCTTTGAAGACTTAAGTCAAGCAATAGGAAAAAATCGTACAGATGAAGAGGCATTTAAAGCGGTACATCGCTACTCTATGTCGCAAGCCCAAGCTTATGAGCATAACTTGCGCCCACTGGTCAAAGCCATGAGTAACGAGACGTCTGCCCAATTCCTGCGTTCTATGCATCCCCTTAGACTGCAAAGAAGTCTATGGAGCAGCAAAAATCCGCTAGCGATGGCGACCAGTCATTTGAATCAAGTGATTACTAGTAAAGTCGATAGAAAAAAGACTCAAGAGTTTGTGCCAGCACAAACCACGCAAGAAACTCATCATCCTTCTGAGGTTTATGCGCATATCAAACTACCCGCCATCGAGTCTTTGCAGCAAGACAATCTTTTCTTGCAAGTCGAAAAGATGTTTATGGATAGTGTGAGAATGACGCTCGACTTCTGGCGAGATTGGCAAGGTAGGTACACAGAGACTTTATTCTTTGGGATTTGGACGATGCCTTGGTTTCGTCAATATGGCCAGTCAGTAGGCTCACGTCGTCTATTGGATAAAGACGCATTACGTGAGTTACCAAAAGTAGAGAAGGCGTTGACTAAGGTTGCTGATGGTGGTTTTAACGAAGCGGTCGTACGTATGCTGATTTTGAGTAACATTGTCGCTGATAACAACATAGATCGGGATCAGCTGATGCGTCTGACTGAAGTATTAACTGAACAAGAACCTTTTGCTCAGTTATTGCAAGCTGACCTAGCAGCTATGATACATACACAGACACTGATCGTACGCTTTGCTGAAGATGACTCTATTGCGTCTCTAAGTACGCTACTCAAGACCAAACCTGAGCGCGTAAAGGCGCTTAAATTGGTTCGTTACGTGGTTGGTGATAAGGCGGAAGATCGTAATCCTGCTACCTTATCTATTATTAAGCGTATTAAGACGGCCCTTGAGATGACGGATGCTGACATCAAGTAGTTTTGCTATTTATTGCAGTAATAGAAACTGTCTGTAAACTATAAGAGTGAAGCAAGTTTTGCCCCAAGTATTCACATATTTGGGGTTTTTTATTGGTTAGTTTTTTGAGCATAAGCTGAACGAGTAATGCTTGACGACTATAAATTGTGTTATAACTACTAGCTCAGTCACCATTTTAAATAACTATTATTCATGGGTAAAGCACCGTATTATCCATAATGTCTGCTTATAAAAAGGATAAAACATGGAATATCACCACATAGCGAGGGAGCGCTTAGGATTTTTCCCAACACCGCTCATTGAGCTCACAAGATTAAGTAAAGCGCTTGCTGGGCCTAAGATTTTTATGAAAAGAGATGACAATACGGGGCTGGCATTAGGTGGCAACAAAACCCGTAAGCTTGAATTTATTATCGGTGATGCGCTGGCTAAAGGTGCAGATACTATTATTACCGCAGGAGCCGTGCAATCAAACCATTGTCGTCAGACGGCCGCCGCTGCCGCAAGCTTGGGACTAGACTGCCATTTGGTATTGGGCGCAGAAGAGCCTGAGCAAGCAAGTGGCAACCTTTTATTAGATAAAATATTTGGTTGTCATATTCACTGGGCAGGGGCTAACCGTAAAGGGGAGGACATCCCCAAAATCGTAGAGGAGTTAACCAAAGCAGGTAAAAAAGTCTACGTAGTGCCTTATGGTGGCTCAAGCGAGCTTGGTGCTTTGGCATTCGTAGACGCCTTTAGGGAGCTAGAATCGCAACGTGAAAGCATGAATGAGACATTTACTCATATCGTCTTTGCCTCTAGCTCTGGTGGTACACAAGCAGGATTAATGCTTGGTAATAGAATGTTCAACTCGCCCTATCAGATAGTAGGCATCAACATTGATAAAGGCGAAACCGATAAAGTGCCTTTTAATCAATATACGATCTCTCTTGCTAATAGTACGGCAGCACTCATCCATGCAGATTACAGGTTTTCGGAGTCTGACTTGATTCTTAATTCTGATTACGTTGGCGAAGGTTATGGGGTGGTTGGCACACTCGAAAATGAAGCTATTGCACTGACTGCGCAAACTGAAGGGATATTGTTAGATCCTGTTTATACGGGTCGTGCGATGGGCGGACTTATAGATATGATTCGTACGGGCAAAATTCAGAAAACCGACCGTGTTTTATTTTGGCATACTGGCGGCGCGCCCGCCTTATTTGCCTATGCAAGTGACTTGGATGTCAATCGAAAACGCTAACAAAACCACGTTTAACATATTTAAAAAAGAGACTGCTAAGCTTATCAAAATAATCTTGGACAGCCTCTTTTTTTGCAGATACTTATTGATTTACCATATTTTATACGTCATAAAGCAAATTCATACCAGTAGCCCTGTATCTCGTTATCATCGTTTGTCTATTTATGATAACTGCTCGCGACCGTGCGGCGTATTAAAGTTAATATGGGGGCCGATAGGTATGATGCCTGTTGGATTGATATTGGCATGGCTAGTGTAATAATGTGCTTTAATGTGGTCCATGTTGACCGTCTCAGCGATACCTGGCACTTGGTACAAATCTCGCAGATAGCCCCAAAGATTGGGATAGTCGATGATACGGTGCACATTGCATTTAAAATGGCCTACATAAACGGCATCAAAGCGCACAAGCGTAGTAAATAGCCGCCAATCCGCTTCAGTAATAGTATGACCAACCAGATAACGCTGATCTTTTAAGCGTACCTCTAGCTCATCTAATGCATCAAACAGCTCATTAACGGCTTCTTCGTAGGCATCTTGTGTCGTTGCAAAACCAGACTTATAGACCCCATTATTGACAGCAGAATATATAAACGCATTGATATCGTCGATCTCTGCTATTAATTCTGGCGGTGAAAAGTCACCTGCTAGCGCGCCAACCTCATCAAACGCTGAATTAAACATACGAATGATTTCGGATGATTCATTATTAACAATCGTGTTGGTTTTTTTATCCCACAAAATAGGAACGGTAACGCGCCCCGTATAATCCGCTTTTGCGGCAGTGTATATCTCATAAGCATAATTGGCATGATAGATAGGATCAGCAATGACTCCTGCGCCCTCTGCAAATGTCCAGCCATGATCGCCCATATAAGGATGAACGACAGAGAGCGATATCAGGTCCTCCAAACCTTTAAGCTTGCGATAAATGGTTGTGCGGTGCGCCCAAGGGCAAGCCAAGGATACATATAAATGGTAACGATTAGGTTCAGCTTTAAAACCGCCTGTACCTGTTGGTCCTGCGCTACCATCTTTAGTGATCCAATTTCTAAAGCCCGACGCTTCACGTTTGAAATGACCACCACTAGCGTCGGTGTCATACCATTGGTCCTGCCATTTGCCATCAACTAATAAGCCCATATCGATTTCCTATTTATATTGGTTTTCAATTTATATTTGCATGAAAAACGACTACCACTAAAACTGATAAAGATAAGTGATCATTCAGCTTGAAGGTTTTTTACAAAGAATGCAACGCGTGACGGTGTTTTCATGGTTATAGCAAAGTGTTTACTTCATGTTTAATTAATCTTACCGTCATATAATCTTAAGATCATACGTTATACAGTAATAACAGTTTATTGGTCAATTATAGCTAGATAAACAGTCAATATCACAAATGAAAGTTCTTATTTAAAGAACAATAGTGACGCAAATGAGCGAGTATAGAACAGTGAGGTTGAATCAGTGACAAAAAAATAGCGAAGCAGTAATCTTTCAGTTCTTACACCAAAAGACACCGTTCGCTATGCTTTGTACAATGCTTATTGTTGAAACTTGGCCAATACTAAGACCCAATCAACGTTACTATTTAGCCTAGATTTACTTAGCTTTGACTCACTTAGCCTTGATTAACTTAGCTCTGACTCACTTGAGTATCATAATCAATAAGCTGCTCGGGTTCAGATGACGCGCCAAGAATGAGATTACCAACGACACCAGAAGTGATTGAGCCACTGACATTGACTAAGGTACGCATCATATCGATTAACGGTTCAATGGATATCAATAAACCCGCCAGCTCTAACGGCATGCCTAAGGTTGACAACACGATAATAGCGGCAAATGTCGCGCCGCCGCCAACCCCTGCGACACCAAATGAAGCAATCATAGAGACGCCAACTACCGAAGCTATAAAGCCAATAGACCAAGGATCAAGACCCATAGTCGGGGCTATCATAACCGCCAACATCGCAGGATAAACGCCCGCACACCCATTTTGACCAATAGTCGCGCCAAATGATGCCGAAAAATTAGCAATGGGCTTGGCAATGCCAAGCTTATTCACTTGTACATCAATAT
>JARIAA010000178.1 GCA_029264635.1 Psychrobacter sp.
TCATCAATGCTATCAGGTACACCATCACCATCAGAGTCAATATCTTCTTCGATGACGACTACTGGTGGAGCAACGACTACTGGAACCTCAGCTTCAGGCTCTTGCATTGGTGGTACGGCTACTGTTGGTGCTAAATGACCACCAAGTACCACTTCTAGACCGGCCAAAGCCATGCCTTCCCACCAGTTATTATCGAAGTTATGAATCGCACGAGCTTCACCACGTAGGCTTAAAGCGTCGTTGATACGATACATAGCACCTAGACCTAGGTTACCAATAGTGTCTTTAGATGATGACACTTCAGTACCCGCTTGAACTCGGCCTACAGAAGAACCTTGCTCGGTATCATAAGTTTCTTGGTTTTCTACTTTGATCTTAGATTGACCAGCACCCACTAATACATATGGTTTAAAGGCACTATCTGTATAACCCGTAAATTCTTCAGTACCGATTAAGAAGTTACCAGTAATCATGGTCTGTTCAACGTCAAAGCGGTTAACGCCAGCTTTTGCAGAATCTTCAGACGCTTCGCCGTTAGTGTTTGATACGCCATACTCTACTTGGAACTGCGTAGAAGGAGTCAATTCGATACCTAGTGCAGCACCAGTATATAGACCACTTTCTTTAGCTACGCCGCCGTTAGGGTTACCATCACGATCACCGATCGGTTGGCCATTAGCGTTTCTGTATAAGTTTTTACCAGTACGTAGGATGTCACGTTGCTTATCCGCTGTATCATCGATGTCATCAGTAACATGATAACCTAGTAATAATGGGGTAATAGTAACGCCAGCGTTAGCTGCTAAAGGCGCAGCTGCTAAGGCAACCAGAGCTAGAGCAATTTTATTCAATTTCATGGACTTCCTCCAAAGGATGATTTGAGTAATGCATTAAGCAAAACCGCTTCCTAAGATGTATTAAAAATGGACACCTTTTACGAATGCATAATTATACAACAAAACTAATTAAGAAGTAGCTTATCGACTATCAATTAAGTTTACAACTTTTTTCGTTAAGCAGCTACACATTATTACACGATAGTGTTGCAACTAAAACACAATAGCCTGCTTTTTTTACTAAGAATTAACATACGTTGCAGTTTCCGTCTTTTGAATGCTAATTCGCAATAGATATACAGCGATTTTCAACTATTGATTGCGCTTAGTCTAATACAATTGAATTTTTTTCTCTATTATAAAAACTTAGCGTTCACTAATTGAAACATTTTTTGACAGTAGTACTATATTTTGTTTATATTACAACAATGAACATTATTTCATAAAAATACTCAAAATTCTAGTGTAACGAGATAGTAGGCTTTAAAAATGGTTAGTTTGTGAAGATAATAAATAACAGGACAACGATCAAAACCAGATTTAAATCACACATATCAGCTAAAAGTCGTTAATTCGACAAAATAATTTATCATACAGGTAGTGCACAGCGATGCCTAAACCAAACCAGAAAGGTTCAACTATTCAGAAAAGTTTCATTGCTGACTCTCTTAGGTTAATTTTTATTAAGAAGTCCTGCATCTACTTCAAACATAATAATGATACAACCAGCAGTAGATGTTTACTTTTTGCTAGTCAATTTACTTTATCTAAAGCGTCAAAAGCTACTGAAAGTATGTTTTCATCCTCTAGACAACAGGGTTTTACTCTTATAGAGCTTCTAGTAACTGTTACGATTTTGGTTATTATCGCTATTATCGCGACGCCAACTATTTTAACGCAGCTTGCGAACATGGAGGCTAAAAGAATTAAGAATGAATTAATGACTACCATGGCGATTGCTAAAGCAGAAAGCTATATTCGGCGGCAGGATTTGATAGTTTGCTTATCTAATGCTGGAGGTCGTTGCCATAGAGACAGTGATAAAAAGCTTTTGTTATTTGCCGATAATAACGACAATCAGAATTTTGATTCTCAAGTAGATGTTCTATTGATTGAGCAAAACCTAAACCCTAAGTATAGTACCCTAAGTTTGCGAGTAGGAAGTAACCGCCATTACACTAAATTTTGGGGTGATAGCGGCAAACCTCGAGGTCATTTTGGACATATTAGATACTGCCCTACCTCAGCCTATAATCAATCAATGTATCAGATCTCTTTTAATCAACTGGGTATCGTTAAATACAAACCCAATGACATCCATCCTACTGAATGTGGTACCTAGTAAAATAAGCGAATACTATTTTATAAGATCCCTTGATGCATCGCATTTTTCATCATAATAACAGCCTTTTCAAGTCCTACAAATAAAGCATCAGCAATAAGCGCATGACCGATATTTAATTCATAGATTCCACTAATCTGGGCAATAGCGCCTACATTATCACGAGTTAGGCCGTGACCTGCGTTGATTAGCAGTTTGTCATCTAAACGCTGCGCCATAGTAACCGCCTCTTTAATACGCTGTAGCTCAAATTCCTGAGCTTCTAAATCTTTAGCCAAACCTACTTCAGCATAAGTACCTGTATGTAGCTCGATGGCGTCAGCGTGACAAGCAACGGCAGCAGCAATTTGCGTCTCATCAGGATCAATAAACAAAGAAACTTTGATACCTGCTGCATGCAACTCACTAAGATAGTCAGTCAAATGGCTCGTCTGGCTCGCTACATCTAGCCCGCCCTCTGTGGTGAGCTCAGCCCGCTTTTCTGGTACTAGACAAACCCAAAATGGCTTGACTTCACGAGCAATTGCCAGCATCTCAGCAGTTGCTGCCATCTCTAAGTTCAGTCTGGTGGTTAACTGCGCGGCTATCTCATAAACATCTGCGTCTTGAATATGGCGACGATCTTCACGCAAATGGATCGTAATGCCATCCGCTCCCGCCTGCTCACATAACAGCGCTGCTGCTAAAGGACTAGGATAGGCAACACCGCGTGCTTGACGCAAGGTCGCTACATGATCGACATTAACACCTAGTAAAGGTTTATTTGCTAAGCTTTGTGAAGAGATGGTCATAAAAAATCCTTTTGATAGCAATATATCTTATTGGTAGCGCTGCTGCTGTTGCCATAATAAACGGCTTTGTAGGGGCTGATAATCAAGTAAATGGTCGATCAGATAACGATGCAGTTTTGACCAATCGTTTAGGGTAGTTTTAGCAATCCCTAATTGCTCCATTTCGATAATATGAGCGCCACTGAAAACGGCTTGTAAGCTGTCAATCGTCGTTTCATCAACTTGAATAATCGGCATAAAACCTGCGTCAGGTAAGAATCGATACACCGTTCCAGGTTCGATAGGTGCCAGCATATGGTCATGCGCAAGCGTCAAGCCAAAACCCAATTCTTGAAATAAATAATATTCAAATTGACGTAAACATAGCCTTAGCTCGGTCGCTGCCAAAGGCTGCTTTAGTTGCAACAAACTATCTCGATAATGTTGCCATAATAGTGGCATAGGATCTTCGCTAGGAAGTAGTTTCCATAATATCTCATTCAAATATAGAGCGGCGTACTGCTGCTGACCCTTTATTTGTTGATAACGTAATGGATCAGTCTCAACGACGATTGTCTCATTATTCTCAGCCGATACTAAATTAATCTGACTAAAGGTCTTCAAATCGCGCTTCCCAGTCGCAAAAAGCTGTAACTGCTCAAAGAGAGGCGCGCCTTTTTTGCCAATACCATGCACCACACCATATTGCTGAGAAAACAAATAATAAAGTGCACGCTTTTCTTGATAGGGCCGCTGATGTAGTAAATAACCTGTCAATGCTTCGTTGCGCACTTTTTATTACTCCAACATTGATTAGACTTAATCCATTTTAATCAATAGCCCAAGCTTGTCAGTGCCCGCTCATCGTCCGACCAACCACGCTTCACTTTTACCCACAGCGTTAACATTACTTTCTTATCAAACAGCTGTTCCATATCCTTGCGCGCATCCATACCAACCTGCTTGATACGTTGACCTTTTTCACCAATAACAATGGCTTTTTGTCCATTACGTTCTACATAGATAGTCGCATCAATAAACGTACAGGCTTTACGTGGTCGACCCGTTTTGGGGTCTGTATGAGCCGCCTCATCTTTAAATCCGTCAATCTGTACCGTTAAATCGTAAGGTACTTCATCGCCTGCACTACGCATGATTTTTTCGCGAATGATTTCGCTGGCTAAAAATCGCTCAGAGCGATCCGTAATTTGCTCGGTGTCATAGATAGGTGCTGCATTTGGCAGATGGGAGGCAATCACTTCTTCGAGCCGATCAAGGTTCTGATTTTTAAGGGCTGAGACTGGTACGATATCAGCGAAATCAAAGCTTTCATTAAAGGTTTCGATAAGGGGCAAAACAGAGCCTTTATCCTTTAAGGTATCGGCCTTATTTATCACTAATACTACCGTCAGATCCGTGTCGCCAAGCTTTTGCAGCGTGAGTAAGTCATCATCACGCCACTGGTCCGAGTCCACTACAAACAACACCAAATCGACATCTACTAGCGCTGAGACAGCAGCCTTATTCATACGCTCATTGATGGCACGCACTTCATTACCGTGAATACCTGGCGTATCTACAAACACCGCCTGCATCTCATGAGTCGTTAAAATACCATGAATACGGTGACGGGTCGTTTGCGGTTTACGTGAGGTAATCGATAGTTTTTGCCCCAACAAATGGTTCATTAAGGTTGACTTACCAACGTTTGGACGTCCGATAATCGCGACATAACCGGCTTTAAAATCATTAGCAACACCATCGCTATTGTTCGGTGCAAAGAAACCATCGATTGCATCGTTATTTTCAAGATCGGTGATGCCATTAGACTCATCGTCACGACTATCGTCTTGCTGCTGAATGGCTGTTAATGATTCGCCTATTTTTCTGCTTTCTTGTCCAGTTTTTAGAGGTGCTACGGTATCAGTTTGATTGACGTCAGTATTTTCTGTCATATTGTTGGCATTGTCTCTAATAGTAGATGGCAAGTCGGATTGATTGCTCATAGGATAATCCTGTGGGTTTTGATTGTAAACTTAGGAAGCTCTATCATTTACTAATAAGGCTTCCTATGCTTATTATCAATTTAAAAAATTTAAGGGTCTATACCGTTTATCGAGGCAGATTTAAAATGTATCAACGCTAAGGTTTACCATATTAACGTTTTTTGAGCGCGCCAGGTAACTTATGCAATTGATTGATCATAAGCTCAGCTGCTTTTTGCTCAGCGATACGGCGGCTTTCACCTGATTCAGTGATATCAGGGCAGTTAGCAATATTGACGTGACAGCGTACTACAAATATCTGATAAGGCGCGTTACCGCGAGTCTCAACTAACTCATAGTGCTGTAAGTCAAACTGTTTGGATTGTAGCCATTCTTGCAAACGACTTTTGGCATCCTTGAGTGCTTTTTGGTCATTAACATTGTCAATCAAGTCGCCATACCATGCTAGTACACAATTACGAGTGACATCCATATCTTGACTATCTAAATAAATAGCCCCTATCAATGATTCTACTGCATCTGCCAATATAGACGCACGATTGCGGCCACCCCCTTTACGCTCACCAATACCTAAGATCAAATGGTTAGACAGCTCTAAGTTCTGCGCAATAGTGACCAGCGACTCTTGACGTACCAATGTAGCACGCATGCGAGTCAAACGCCCCTAATTTTGATTGGGATAACGATGATATAAAGCCTCTCCAACAATCATACCAAGAAGCGCATCACCTAAAAACTCTAACCGCTCATAGTTTTTTTTACTGTCAAAAGAGCGATGCGTCAGTGCAAGTTTGGGCAAGCTTAAATCATTAAAGGTATAACCTAGCTTGCGGGTCAATACTTCCAGACGCTGAATAAAATCTGAGCTGATAGGCAAAGTCTCCATAGTTACGCTATTTTTTTTAGCAGTAGGCAGCGCTTGGTACGGTTGTGGAGTTGATTTCATGCGTGGCTTTTGGCTATCCTTTGATATGAGTCATTTAAAAGTAAATAGGGTTTATTAAATAAGGGCCGCTTGACCCTTATAAATGATTGATAATTGGTAAAACATGATGAACAAACCTACTCTGCTGAAGTAGCGTTTATTTCACCTTCAAAGCGATTAACGATGTCGACATTACCAAAAAAATTACTGGTTTTAGCGTATTTTTTATAAATAGCCAGCTCACCTGTTTTCTTATTGGTAAAAGTAAATATCTCTTCTGCCGATGTATCATAATCAGCGTTAATAGACAATTGACGATTGACACGTTCAACGAACTGTTTGGCCGTCTCGCCATTGCTGTTGGCCTCTTTTAACTGCGTGCTCAAGGTTTTATCCAGCTGGTAATCACCGACTTGCGCAGGCATTATCGCAATAATTAACTTACCTGCAATGACAATAATAATCAGCAGTAAAACAATGCTAGTTACCCCAGATCCGCGCTGCGCCGTCAAACTTGTTAACTGGTGCGCCATAAGCTTCTGTCCTTTAATAATTCTATAAATTGGCTATTGTTTTGTCGATTCCATCAAGTGTTATCTTTTATTTATCTTCATTATCCGTACACCTCTTTTCTAAGATAGGTAGTACGGCTAATTGTCAAAATATAAGATAGACCTTACTTTTGATTGGAATTGATATCGATATTATCACAATATCTTATCAACAAAACAGTAACTAATGAGACACAATCATTAATTAATTGCACCATTGCGTGCAAAAGTAGGAAGATTAAGGCCTGGTGGTTTATGCATCCAAATATAAACGGCTTTACCCGCCAAGTTTTCATCGGGGACAAAACCCCAAAAACGTCCATCGGCACTACGATCTCGATTATCACCCATGACAAAATACTGCCCAGAAGGAACAGTTACTTGCCACTCAGTACCAGCCGAGCTTAATACTTCTGGCGCTTCTTGTTGTAAAAATGGGGCATATTGCGAGCTATTCATATCTGCTAGATAACGCACTAAATGCTTATTATCACCCTGAGTTTCTTGAAAATACTGTGCTTGTGCTTCTTCTTCTTGACCCATTTGCGCCGCTTCAGCCGCAGTTAACATCTGACCTGGCACAAGCTGACCCGCTGGATAAAGCTGTGTGGTGAGCTCATTATCTGCAGCGAAATTGACGGGTTTAGTGTCTACTGGCACCTCATTAATCGTAAGCTGTCCTTGGCTGTAACTGACCGTATCGCCTGGCAGGCCAATCACGCGCTTGATATAGTAAATACTTGGGTTTTCAGGGTAGCGAAAAACTGCCACATCGCCGTGCTCAGGCTCGCCCGTATCGAGTACTTTGTTATAAGTCAGTGGTAAACGCACGCCATAAGCATATTTATTGACAGCGATAAAATCACCTGTATACAAGGTTGGAACCATAGAAGATGACGGAATATTAAAAGGCTCTACTAAAAATGAGCGCACGATTAATACTACGGCAAGTACTGGAAAAAAGTCGTACGCCCAGCGAATCAAAGTATTTTCTTTACTATTGACCGTTTTAGTACTGGCGATATTAGCGTAGCTCTTAGTTTCTAAATACTCTTGATAAGTTTGACGAACCTCTGTAGGTAAATCATCTTTATTTAGATAGTTTAGATCTGTATAAGTAAGATTATGCTGATTTAACTCTGCTACTAATTTTGCCTCTTGGCGCTCAAGATTAGCTTTGGCAACTGCAAATTCTTGAGTACTCTTTTTATAGCCTCCATGCTGTTTGAACCATATTTTATCTAGTAGCCATATTAAACCTAAACCTATAGTTAACGGCACCAAAATTAAATTAAAATCAAAATCCATACCAATTTGCCTATTAACGAGCTGCTTATCTGACCATCTCAATTCACATAATAGCCATTATTATTCAAAATTTTGAACCATGACTAATACAGTGCTTAATACCTAACTCAGCGGTCAATGACTTAATCTACCTGCAATACCGCTAAGAAGGCTTCTTGTGGAATCTCCACATTACCCACTTGCTTCATGCGTTTTTTACCTGCTTTTTGCTTAGATAACAGCTTTTTCTTACGCGATACGTCACCACCATAACACTTGGCTAACACGTCTTTACGCATGGCTTTTACCGTACTACGACCAATAATTTGACTACCAATGGCAGCCTGAATCGCTACATCAAACATCTGACGTGGAATCAGCTCTTTCATCTTAGTGACCAGCTGGTTACCACGGAAGCGCGCTTGATCCTGATGTACAATCATCGCCAAAGCATCGACTTTATCACCATTGATTAGGACATCAACCTTAACTAACTTGTCGACTTGATAACGCTCAAAATTATAGTCCAATGATGCAAAACCGCGCGAGACCGATTTTAGACGGTCAAAGAAGTCCATGACCACCTCTCCCATTGGAATATCAAAAATCAGCTGTACCTGCTTACCTGTAAAACGCATATCAACTTGTACGCCGCGACGGTCGATACAAAGGGTCATGACATTACCCAAATAATCTTGTGGCACTAAAATCTGGCAGCGCGCAATCGGCTCACGAAACTCTTCGATATTATTTGGCTCAGGCAATCTTGAGGGATTGTCGACATAAATCACCTCGCCATCTTTCTTTTCAATCTCATAGATAACGGATGGGGCGGTGGTAATCAAGTCCAAATCATATTCGCGCTCAAGACGCTCTTGGATAATCTCCATGTGCAGCATACCTAAGAAGCCGCAGCGAAAACCAAAACCTAACGCATCAGAGGTGTCTGGCTCAAAAAATAACGACGCATCATTAATCTGTAGTTTTTGCAGCGCTTCACGAAATTTTTCGAAATCACTAGAATCAACGGGGAACATTCCAGCATATACCTGCGGGGTAATTTGCTTAAAGCCAGGAATACGCTCAACATCAGGGGTCTTTGCATGAGTAATCGTATCGCCAACCGGCGCACCAGCGATATCTTTAATCCCAGCGATAATAAAACCAACTTCCCCAGCTTCTAAAATACCTGTATCTAAAGGTTTGGGGGTAAACACCCCAATAGAGCTGACAGGATGGGCTTCTTTGGTCGATTTGATATAGATTTTATCGCCTTTTTTGACGGTACCCTGACGCACACGTACTAAAGAGACTACCCCTAAGTAACTATCAAACCATGAATCAATAATTAAGGCTTGAAGAGGCGCTTCACGGTCACCTGTTGGTGCAGGAATAAACTCAACCAAAGCTTCCAGCAGTTTATCCACACCAAGACCAGACTTGGCTGAAACGCGCGGCGCATCTGTCGCATCAATACCGATAATATCTTCGATCTCTTGTATAACACGCTCAGGCTCGACTTGTGGCAGATCAATCTTGTTTAAAACTGCCATCACCTCCAAGCCTTGATCCACTGCAGTATAGCAGTTTGCAACCGACTGTGCCTCCACACCTTGCGCGGCATCTACCACTAATAGCGCGCCTTCACAAGCAGCAAGCGAGCGTGAGACTTCGTAAGAGAAATCAACGTGACCTGGGGTATCGATAAAGTTGAGCTGATAACGCTCACCATTTGGATGATCATAAAATAAGGTTACAGACTGTGCCTTAATAGTGATACCGCGTTCACGCTCAATATCCATGGAATCAAGTACTTGCGCCTGCATTTCACGATCTTGCAAGGCACCGCACATTTGAATAAAACGATCGGCAAGGGTCGACTTGCCATGATCGATATGAGCAATAATAGAAAAATTACGAATATTGGCTAATGCAGTCACAAAGCGCCTACTAGATAAAAGGTGATTGGATAACCGCTAGTGAACAACGGTACTTGAACAACAATGAAAATAGCGGTTATTGGATATTAATTAAGATAATGACTTTGAAAATAGGAGTTAAACAAACGAAGTTTGATTGTATGGATTATGACCAATAAAATAAGTCTAGCGCAACTGATCTAATAATAGGAGTCATAAAGATTGCTATCACAGTACTCACTGCCGCATACAATTATATGAGTGTATTCTAGCAGTTTTCTGCAGTAAAGTAAGGCGATTTTATCAGTCAGAATTTGGTTCGCGACTCATATTAAGCTCTAATTGAGGTTAATAGTAAGATAAGCGATTAAGTGAGAAACTTATAACTAAAAATCAGCTATCTCTCTTTATTATCCCAAATTCTTTGGATAAATCATTATTTAGCAGTATCAGTGACTATAGTTGTGGTTTGTGATGCTTGTAAATACTTATACATCCATGGTGATTTGCCATAAAACGCGCCATTGATCTGGGTCTGCTCGATCAGATACTCACGAAACCTTAAGTAAAATTCGTTATCGGGGTGCTTGGGATGCTGCCAAAACTCATCAAGCGGCTTGGGATCGGTGAGCTTAGGGGTATCGTAAATAGCACGTCCCATGATTTTGGTGGGTTTTTTATGATACACCGATTGTAACCCTGTAGTGCTATTGATAGTCACCATTCCAATACTGTGTTTCATCAGTGTTGGCAGATGCATATCACAACCATAAAATACTCGCGCGTCAACCTGATAACGAGAGGCTAAGCTTGCTACCAATTCTCGATAATTGCGGTGACCCCGATCTAATGGATGGTGCTTAAATACCAACAGCTGGGTCGTATCAGCATGATGAGCAAAGCTTGCGATAACTTCGTCAATAAACTGTACTATATCGCGGTAACCGCTGTGATGGGTGATTTGCGAATCATTATGTACTTGTAAGCTAACCAAAAAGTAGCGGTTGTCTGCTTGTGTAATAAGATGTTTTTGTAGTTTTTTATCTGGTAGATAGCCACATAATTTGCGCCATGGTGCCTTTAGCCATGCGATTGCTTCTTGCCATGCCGTCATACCGCGATAATGCGAATAATGTGGATAACGCGCTTTGTGGAATCGAGCGACAATATAATAAACAATAGCAGCAAA
>JARIAA010000259.1 GCA_029264635.1 Psychrobacter sp.
TAATGGTGATCGGGCTATCCGTATTAGATAATGATTTTGTGTCCACATGAGAAAAGGCATAACAAATGGCGGCGCCCAAAACGATTAATGACGCGTAGTGATTTACCTGTGTACTAGGCTGCACGATGACTAATATCCCCAAAATACCTAACAGCACAGCGATTATTTTTTTTACGGTGATAGTTTCTTTTAAAAAGATATAGGAGATGATGATGGTCCAAAAAGGAGTGGTAAATTCGATAGCAAAAACGGTCGCTAAGGGTAGTAGTCCTATGCCTAAGAACCAGCCATATTGCCCAGCAAAATGAAATAAATTTCTCACTACGTGTAATTTGATACGCTTGGGGTATAAAAAGTTGCTGTTTTCTGATGAAAAATTTGATGATGATATGATCGGTAATAATACCAGTAGTCCGACTATACTTCGAAAGAATAAGATCTGAAAAACACCAATCTGGCCATTTAGCTCACGAGCACCAATAGCCATTAAACAAAATGAGGTGAGTGCTCCAATCATCCAGAGGGTAGCGTGGATCATAATGAGCAGTCCTTTATATAAAATCAAATCTGGAATTTATATGATAGGCGAGGGCGTGTTGAACACTCGCAAATACATTCTATAGTCAACGATAAGTAATATCGATACATGACGCACTGCTGATATCAATTTTTCTTGCTTGCTGTGCCTGCGCAGACAGAGGTTACAAAAAATTGATATCAGCAATAACGTCGCGTTTTTAAGATGTTTTGACTATAGTGCTTTATCTCATCAAACTAACTTAATAAAAAAGCCAAGCAAAATGCTCGGCTTTTTTTATCATACTTTCAAAATACTAAAACTTATACAAAAGTCCTAGCGTCGTCGTTGCATCCGTACGCGAGTCAACCATCGGGCTATCGTATTGCTCATTTGGTAGATAGCTTAAGCTTTGATTGGCAAACCCAGCCCAGCGCTCATTGAAATCATAATTGGCACTGATATTGATATATGGGTTCAAACTCGAATTAGAGGTATACGCTTCAACACCTGTTTTAGCTGACTCTTTATCACTGACGCCATAATAATATTCATTATAGTCAGCATCATGATATTCAAAGCCAAAGCTTGGATAGACCGTAAGCTTGTCTTTAGTAATTCTGGCAAGATACGTCAAGCGTGCCGTATTGCCACCACTACGATCTAAAACATCAGCAGCGACTTGCAGGCGAAAACCACCAATGGGCGTACGGCGAAGATAAGTCAGACCAGCAGCTGCCGAGATTTTACGCTTATCAAGGCCTTGAAGCGCGCCGTTTGCATCATCAGGATCAAACTTATTGCCATCGAGCTGCGCATAAGCAGATAACTGATTGGTACCATCATTGATAAGGTAGGCACCCGCTTGCGCGCCGCGCGCATAGAACTGATTATTATCATAAAATACGCCTGGCAATACGCGTATTTCAGTATTGTCATCCATATCATAGGCTGAGTTGACAGCCATCACGTTGACACCAACGCTTAAAACCGCGTCTTGGTCAGCAGGTAGGTTTTTGAAAGGTGCAGCACTAGATAAGCTGGCCACACTCAATAATGCAGTAGCCGTTAAAGTACCAAGCACTGTGCGCTTAGCGTTATTAGAGAGCGCTGCAAGTTTGAACATAATCGTATCTCATTAATAAGTAGGAATGATGGAGTAAAAAGTGGGTTGAGTAAATGAATCTAACGGGCGGTCTTGATAAGCGATGTAATAATGATAGATAACTATGACGGTTTACTCAATGGTTTTCAGTACTTGTAATATTTGCTGATGAATATCTTGCCACCACCAGACAAAACCAATGCTGATCAACAATATCATAAGCCATGGGAGTAGCTGCCAAATAAACGCAGGCGGCTTTTGCTCGATGACACTATTATGAATCGCGTTAATATGCATGTCAGAATTTAGGTAAGCAACATTGTTAGAAACAGTATCAGAATACATATCGTCCCCAGTTGAGTGAGTGATATTGCTAATCTCATCATTGTTTGGGTCAGCTTTTTGGTCATTGTTTTGATAAGGGTTCTGATAAATAGCGACATTTTGTAGCATTGCCGCCATACGCTGACGATGAGCGATAGCAAAAGCCAGTGCAATAACTAAGCCAGTCACCGCGCCGCCGATGTGACCGGCATTATCAATGCCTGGCACCGCGAAACCATAAATAAGATTGATGCCCATAATAAATATCAGGCTTCTGAGGTTTAGCACCATACCATTAACAGATATTTTAAATAGAGCCGCTATTAGGAGCGCCGCGCCGATCCCCATAATACCACCAGACGCACCAGCTGATAATCCTGGTTGTCCCGTTCCCTCTAACATACTTTGCCAAGTGATATAACTATTAAGAAGATTGCCACCGATGGCCGCCAGTAAAAACAACGCCAAAAACTTCGCTTAGCCAAACATCGGCTCGGCTATTTGTCCAAAAAAATACATGGCAAAACCATTAAACAATAAATGCATCAAGCCAATATGCAAAAACGCACTGCTGACCAGCCGCCATGGATCGTCTGTCATGGTTAAGGGTAGTGCATTAGCGCCCCAGTTTAGTAAAGCTTCAGTCGAGGGGTTATTGGCATCAACGCCTGTTAGCACCTGCATGATAAACAGCCCAATAAAGCTGACTAACAGTAAAGTGGTAACGGGCGCTGTTTTTAGAAGTTGTTGAATGGTCATAAAAGTTAAATATCAGTGGAGATAATATACAGAGTATAAGGGCTAACGGCGAAATAAACAAAGTGGTCGACCATAAATCTACTTGTATAAAACAGCAAGCTACCAACGCATTGGTGAGACATAGGGTAATGCTGTCTTGAGCTGCTCATAAGTCCCTTTGACCAAAATATCATCGGTCACTTGATTGATATCTGTATGACCACAAAATGCCATGCTGATATCACATTCTTTATGGATAATCTCAAGCGCGCGGCGTACTCCGTCTTCACCATAAGCACCCAGTCCATATAAGAAAGCCCGTCCAATCATCGTGCCTTTAGCCCCTAAAGAGATAGCTTTTAAGACATCTTGACCAGAGCGAATACCACTGTCGAGCCACACCTCGATGTTACTATTTTCGGCATGAATCGCCTGCACAATGTCGCTCAAAGCAGCAATTGAAGAGGGCGCGCCATCTAATTGGCGGCCACCATGATTGGAGACTACCAAGGCATCGGCACCGCTACGAGCCGCCAAGATCGCATCTTCAGGTTCCATAATACCTTTAATAATCAATTTGCCGCCCCAAGCATCTTTGATACGCGCCACATCATCCCAGCTCAAACGCGGATCAAATTGCTCCGCTGTCCATGCGGATAGGGATGAGATGTCCTCCACGTCTTTAGCATGCCCGACAATGTTGCCAAACGTACGGCGTTTGGTACCGAGCATATTAAAACACCATTCTGGCTTGGTCATCAGGTTCAAGATATTCGCTAGAGTCGGTTTTGGCGGCGCTGATAGACCGTTTTTGATATCTTTGTGACGCTGACCGAGTACTTGCAGATCTGCGGTCAAAATGAGCGCAGAGCAGTTGGCAGCTTTGGCGCGGCGGATAAGATTGGCCATAAAGTCTTGATCGCGCATGACGTAGAGCTGGAACCAAAACGGCGCACTGGTATGACGAGCGACATCTTCGATGGAGCAAATACTCATAGTCGACAGTGAAAAGGGCACACCGAATTTCTCTGCTGCCCGCGCGGCATGAATCTCGCCGTCCGCCCACATCATGCCCGTAAAACCCGTTGGCGCAATGGCAACAGGCATTGAGGTTTCGGCACCTACCATAGTCGTTGCAAGCGAGCGCCCTTCCATATTGACCAGTACCCGTTGACGCAGCTTGATACGATCAAAGTCTGTCTCATTATTACGGTAAGTAGTTTCAGTCCATGAGCCTGAGTCGACATAATCGTAAAACATACGCGGTATTTTGCGCTCGGCAACGCGGCGTAGATCTTCTATTTCAGTTACTTTGCTCAAGTCTTTTTTCATAGGGTTTACCTCTCGTCATTGTCATACTTTATTAGAAGGCAACCTTAAGCTGACACTACTAGACTTAGCTTAATAGCGTCAGTTTACCTTATTGTCGTGAATTTAGTTTTTTACTAGCGGATTTTTCGCCAAAAGACATCAGCCCAAAGAATACGATGGGCCAAAGAATCGCCAAGATCCACCACCATAGTTGACCAAAGATGATAGCCATACCGATAAAACCCGCCTGTATCACATAATAAGTCATCGCCACCAAGGTTTTTCGTATAACATACCCCTCTTTATCCATGAGACCTACTACCGCACACGCTGCAACTACGTTGTGCACAGCGATCATATTACCAGCGGCACCGCCAACCGCTTGCAAAGCGACCACTTGCGCCGCAAGATTACTGTCAAGACCGATTTGGCTTGCAGTTGACCACTGAAAATACGAGAACATCATATTACTAACCGTATTTGATCCTGCAATAAAAGCGCCCATCGCGCCAATCCATGGAGAAACGAGCGGCCAAGCATTTTGAAAAGCACCCGCTGCACTTTCAGCCAAAAGTATGGGCATAGCTGGTAGGGCATTCGCGACGTCAGCAGCAGAACCTGAGTTAATAAATACTTGCACCATCGGTACGGAGAAGAGTAACGCAGGGGCTGCATCAACCATCGTTCTAGCTGAACTGCTCCAACTACGCTTGATTGCCTGCCCATTCATCTTAAATAGCAAAATACAGAGTAAAGAGCTAATAATAAAAATACTACCAGGTGAGTAGGCCAGCTGTACTTTACTGGAGATGCTCGTACCAAAAATATTGGCAAACTCGATAGTGGTCGTATCCCCAGTCAAAAACGCTTTGAGCGGCGCGATGACTCTAGTGATAATTAATAGAGCGATAACGACAATATAAGGAGAGAATGCGCGCACTAAAGAGAATTTGGGAGCAATAGAATCATCATAAGTCTCTTCTGTTAATGATCCCAGCCAATCTTTATCCCAATCCGCGCGAGGTCCAAAAGTAAACGTGTCTTTAGGCATTAAAAACCCGCGCTTTGCAGCAGGCAGTACGATCATAAGGCCAATAAAACCACCGACTAAAGAGGGGAATTCAGGTCCCAAATACCGTGCAACCAACAAATAGGGGATAGTAAAGCTAAGACCTGCAAAGAGGGCAAAGGGCCACACTTTGAGTCCTTCTATAAAGGAGCGTTTTTTGCCAAAGAATCGGGTTAAAAAGGCACTTAAAATGAGCGGAATTAAAAACCCCACTAAGGCATGGATAAGGCCGACGTTGGCAGCAATCTGTAATAAGTAATTTTCTGTAGACAGGGGCGCGATGGCTTGGGCAATATCTTGCTTATCGTCGATACCCGTCCAAATACCGAGTAATATAGGGGTACCAACCGCGCCAAATGATACAGGGGTAGACTGAATAATCAGCACGGCCATGACAGAGGCCATAGCAGGAAAACCTAAGGCCAATAATAACGGCGCACCAATAGCAGACGGTGTCCCAAATCCTGAGGAGCCCTCAACCATTGAGCAAAATAGCCAAGCCACAATGATGGCCTGAATACGCCTATCAGGCGATATGTCCATAAAGCCTTTGCGAATAGCGACCAGCGCGCCACCCTCTTTTAAAGTGTTCAGTAGCAAAATAGCGGCGAATACAATAAATAATAATGTGAGAGCGACGATAATACCATTTACAGTCGCTGCTGCGACTTGGGCACCACTCGCTTGCCACACAAACAGTGCCAAAAGTACGGTGACGATATAGGCGACACTCATAGATATCTTGGCAGGCAAGCGCAGCATAACCAATAAAACTAAAACGACTAAAATCGGAGAGAGAGCCAAAAAAGTATACATTATCAACAATCCTTATCGATAACTGCTCAGATCCATGATAAAAACTGGACTGATCGTAGGGCTAGGTTTATAAACTCAAATGATAATCCATATCTGGTCAATTTATTATATTGACCATTTAGTCAAAATAGCAAAAGTTTGAATCTTATACTAGTAAATAATAAAGGCTAGAAAAAATAAAATAACTACCAAGGTTTGAAGGATTGTTAGCAGTAGGTTTGAAGGTAGAAGCAAAATAAGGGTTAAAGCAGCTGCTGTAAGTCCATGACTGAAAAGGGATAGTCTAATCGTTTTGATGGTGTCAAAATGACGGGAATACTCGTGGCAAATTCCATCATTAAGTTCTCGTTAAAATCAGCAATATCGATATTCTTGTAGACAATAGGTTGTACGGCTTGAAAGTGCGTTATCAGCTGCTCAGCGACGTCACACAAATGACAATTTGAGGTACCAAGCAACCACCATGTAGCAGCATTGTCAGCACTGCCAAGCTTAGGGTCAGCTGCAATTATGCGGTCGCGTAATACTTTTATAGGATCATCATTGTCATTTTGCATGGCGATACTCTTATCTTTATACATATTATAAAGCGATTGCTTGATAAGTTTAAGCAAAAATATGGATATGATTTGACAGTTAACACATAATAAAGAAATGGGCTAAATAATGACAGCGATTGTGAGATTAGGTAAGATGACCTGCTGTTTAGTATTAGTGCAGTATGATGGCTTGTTTGTCATTACTCACTTATAGTTAGGTTATTTATATTATCTCTTCAATCACTTGGATATCGTACGCATGGCAAGTTTTGGCAAATTTATCAAACGATTATTATTGGCAGTCATGATGTTAGTCGTCGCCTTTCATGTGCTGGTAGCAGCGCTATTGGTGGTTTGGAAGACGCAGCCTATTAATAACAGTATGTTTATGTTGACCCACAGGATTACTGGTGGCGATGTCACTCAGACTTGGGTGGAGTATGACGAGATTGCCAAGTCTGCCAAACAAGCGGCGATTGTCAGTGAAGATTCAACGTTTAGCCAGCACAACGGGTTTGATTTTGATGGTATAGAAGCTGCTATGAAAAAGAATGAAGCCTCTGGTAAAGCCTCGGCAGGCGGCTCTACGATTACCCAGCAGCTGGCAAAAAATTTGTTTTTGACCTCACACCGCTCCTACGTTCGTAAAGCTGAAGAAGCTATCGTCACCGTTATGATTGAGACAATATGGGACAAGCAGCGTATCCTGACGGCGTACTTAAATGTGGCAGAATTTGGCAACGGTATTTATGGTATCGAAGCGGCGGCTCAGCATTACTTTGATAAGTCTGCGGCCAATCTCAATCGCGATGAGTCAGCACTGCTTATCAGTATGCTAACCAATCCTAAATATTATGAAGACAATCAAGGCGACAGACGCTTACGCAATAAGCAGAGAATTGTCAAAAAACGCATGAAAAATGCGGTATTGCCACAAGCGGCTTAACACTTAACTATACTCAAATCACTTTAACACCTGAATGTGCCGCTGTAATAAATAGGTAAGGTATACAGCATCATACAGTTGCAGTAATCTAGATGTCAGGGCATGATAGAGATTGACAAAGGCAGATAATAATGAGGAGTGGTTGCATGTCACAGGTGAAGAGGAACAAAAATAGTGATGTTAAAGTCGATATAATAGAAACCCCTATAGAAAATAACAACCTGACTCAAATCGCGTGGCAGCGCTCAGAAGATGGCAGCTATTCGCCCAGTAGTTATATCAACCGCGACTTATCATTATTACAGTTTCATCTGCGTGTGCTTGCGCAAGCAGCAAGTCCGCGTCATCCTTTGCTTGAACGGCTGTTCTTTTTGATCATTTTTTCGTCCAATATGGATGAGTTTTTTTAGATTCGCGTGGCAGGTATCATGCAAAAGCTCAACATGGGCAACGTATCGACCAGCGCTCATGGCATGCGCCCAAGCGAAGTACTCAATGAGATATCCCTAGTAACGCACGAGGCTATCGATGAGCAGTACCGTATTCTTAATGAAGACATTTTGCCAGCCCTTGCCAAAGAAGACATTCGTTATCTAAAACGCGATAAGTTGAATAGCGAGCAGTCGGCATGGATGAAGCGTTATTTTACTGAGCAAGTCTCGCCTGTGCTGACGCCAATTAGTATTGATCCTGCCCATCCGTTCCCGCGTCTGGTCAATAAAAGCCTGAACTTTATCGCCACTTTAGAAGGTAAAGATGCCTTTGGTCGCGATATCAATCTTGCTATTGTACCTGCGCCCCGCAGTTTGCCTCGCGTCATTCGTTTGCCTGACGAGCTGACGGGTGGTAAAGAGCACCATGTCATGCTCTCTGCCATCATTCATGAGCACATAGGTGAGCTATTCCCTGGCATGAATGTCACAGGCTGTCATCAGTTTCGGCTGACGCGTAATGCTGATTTAGATTTAGCGGACGATGTGGAAGATATTGCCAAGGCGTTAGAGGGTGAGCTTGAAAACCGCCGCTTCGGCGATAAGGTACGCCTTGAGGTCACAACCGATTGTCCGACCCCCATCAGCGATTATTTGCTCGATGAGTTTGAGTTACATGACAATCAACTATACCGCGTCAATGGGCCTGTCAATTTAACACGCCTTCTGTTTGACTTTAATATTCCATCACTGCGCTACGAGCCTTTTACCCATGTGGTGCCTAAACCGTTCCGCCGTGACGCTGACAAGCTCGACAAAACGACCAGTATGTTTGCCGCTATGCGTAAAGGAGATGTGCTAGTACATCATCCTTTTCATGCATTCTCGCCTGTCATCAACTTACTGTGGCAAGCTGCCAGTGATCCAAAAGTGTTGGCAATTAAGCAAACCTTATACCGCTCAGGTACCAATTCAGAGATTGTACAGGCACTAGCCGCTGCTGCTCGTAACGGTAAAGAAGTGACCGCTATTATTGAGCTGCGCGCACGCTTTGATGAAGCCTCCAACATTGCAGTTGCCAATTATCTACAAGAAGCGGGCGCAGTGGTGGTCTATGGCATCGTCGGCTACAAAACCCATGCCAAACTGATGCTTATCATTCGCCGTGAGGATGACAAAATTCGCCGTTATGTACACTTAGGGACTGGTAACTACCATGCCGCTAACGCTAAAGTTTATACTGACTATGGTCTATTTACTGCTGACGCCGATATCTCAGAGGACGTACATAAAATATTCCAAGAGCTGACGGGTATGGGTAAGCCTGCCAACCTCAAAAAACTACTGCATGCACCATTTACATTACACGAAAAATTGATGAGCTTTATCGACACCGAGATTGCACATGCCAAAGCAGGTAAGCGGGCGCATATCATCGTCAAAGTCAATGCGCTGACAGAGCGCCGTTTGATTGATAAGTTATATGATGCGTCGCAAGCTGGCGTGAAGATTGAGTTAATTCTGCGCTCAATGTGTTGTCTGCGTCCACAAGTACAGGGACTATCTGAGAATATTACCGTACGCTCAGTCATTGGGCGCTTTTTAGAGCACACTCGCATTTATTACTTTTATAATAATGGTGACGAGCGTCTGTACTGCGGTAGCGCGGATTGTATGGATCGCAATTTATTCCACCGAGTCGAAGTCGCGTTTCCGATCGAAGATAAAAAAATATTTGCGCAGATTTATCAAGACGGGCTGCAAAACTATCTACAAGATAATGTACAAGCTTGGACACTCGATGGCGCTGGACGCTGGCAGCAAGTTCAGCCAGAAGCCCATGATTCATTACATATCGCTCAAGAGCATTTGTTAAAAACGATCAATAATGTCGAAGAACAAATGAGCGGTTAGTTTGAATATATGGAGTTAGTATCAAGGTTGTAGCCCAAAAAACCCAAGTATAGATGAGAGTCTTCACTTGGGTTTTTTATGGATAGTATTTAGGTAGAAGTTACAAACTGACTTTTAATATCACATTTATTCACATATTGATACGGCAGTGCACTGGTACAGTAGCGAATGAGCTAACTATAATTAACGACCATTTAACGATAATGTTTTGGTGCAAAAATGCATTGTTAAAACCGCTGTGCAAAGAGATAAAAAAACTGGTGCTTGAGTATAAATAACTAATAAAAACAGGAGTTTTCTAATGAGTACAAATAAAGATGATGGATCAGAAGTTAAGCAAGCTGCAGAACATGCCAATGTAGAACAAATCGAAAAAAATCTTCATGACACGCAGCCAGCAGACAAGCCGGCAGAATTGACTGATGATGAAGCCACGCCTTTTATCGATGAAGATAGCCGTACTGACAAATAGTTGCCGAATTCAAAAAAAGCAAGTTTAATTGATAAAACAAACCATATACGCGAAGG
>JARIAA010000294.1 GCA_029264635.1 Psychrobacter sp.
CTGTTTTTATGATCTTCACCGCGGCGCCCCATAACAATGGCACGATTTTCTTCTTTAAAATGCTCAATGGCAGGCAACAGCTTACCACGGCGCTGATAAATGTTAATCTTTATGCCCTCAAAGCTGCTTTGCAAATAGCTTTTTGCATCTTGCACCAAAGCGTTACTATAACTATTAACCACTTTAGCCCTTTGCTCATCCATCTCTGTCATCTCTGCTAACAAGAGCTGACGGCTATCCATCCCTATAGCGCCTGATAAGTCGCGCCTATTCGATACAGGGATATCGCTCACATGTAGCAGTCCAACCGGTAAGCTCAACCTACTGGCGTACCATGCTGCATAATCACAAACTGATTCAGTAACTGCTGAGCCGTCAATACAGGCTAAAACGTGCTGTTCTGTTTTCATGATTCATCCTTACATGCTTAAGCATCAAAAAGGCATATTAGTTTGTTCTCGTTCAATCAATGATAGCCGTGACTTCAATCTCAATAAGCAGATCTGGCATTGCCAACGATTGAACACCGACCAAGGTATTGGCTGGCGGCACTACTTCGCCATAAAAATCACCGATAGCCTGCCCTACTACTGCTAAATGCGACGGTTCAAGGTTGACGATATAAGTACGCATGCGCACAACGTCGGCATGTGTCGCACCGGCTGCTTGTAGGACCATGTGCAAGTTGTTAAAGACCTGCTTTGTCTGTTTGGCTAAATCGTTTTTGCCAACCATCTCGCCGTTTTCATCCCACGCCACTTGACCGGCGCAGTGAATAACGGTCTCTCCTTGCGTTTTTGTAGCATGAGAAAAACCATATTGTAAGCTGTCATACATAGCCGCTGGATTGATCGTTTCACGAGTCATATTAAAACCTCTGTTTATTCAATTATAATCTAACCTATACAAGATAATGTTATGTCATCTGTATGCAAGGCTGATAAAATATTTCTGGCTTGCTAACAGCGCCCAAAAAAATTTACCAGCCTCACTATAATGCCTTAGCGTGAATCGGCTATAGCGCGAAAACTAAGTCATTAACGTTGGTTGATTTTATTCACACTGGCAATCAGCGCCACCATGATCATGCCCATAATAATGAGAATGCCGGACATCATGTGCGCCGCTTCATAATTTAGCGCTTCTACTTGTTCATATATCGCAATCGATACCACTTTGGTCTCACCTGCGATGCTGCCACCTATCATCAGCACCACCCCAAACTCTCCAATAGTATGGGCAAAGCTGATTAAACTTCCAAGGATGATACCGACGCGCGCCTGCGGCAAAGCCACTCGCATAAAGCGTCTAAGTCGGTTTGGTTCTAGTAAATGAGCGACTTCTAAGACGCTTTGTGGAATACGCAAAAACTGGGCGTAAACTGGCTGAATATAAAAAGGTAGCGAGTAAATAATCGAACCTATCACTAAACCTTCAAAGGTAAAGATAAATGGGCTGATGTTGTGGGCGCTAAGCCATTTACCGATGCCAACGCTGGGACTTAATAGCAGCAATAAATAAAAACCAATGACCGTAGGCGGCAACACCAAAGGCATTGCAATGACGCCCATCAGTAAAACTTTAAAGCGTCCTGCGACTTGACCACGGCTAGGTTTGGCGAGCCAATAAGCTAGTGGCGTCGCAAACAACAACAAACACAGCGTGGTGACACCCGCAAGCTTAAGGCTTACCCAAAATGGAGTAAGCATGTCAGATATCAGGGGCTCAGCTAGCATCATGTCACAATACTTTGAATTACAATGGTTACAGTCTATAGGAGGACAGCTCACTTAACCACTGCGATGAGTCAACCTTTGATACTATTATTGGCGCTAATTAGTCGCTAGATAACCCGCTTCTGCAAAGTACTTTTGTCCTACAGGCGATAATAAATAACTGGTAAAATCTGTTGCTACTGCGGCATCACTAATCACTACGCCATCTTGCAAAATAGCGGGATAAGACTCTGGCGCTAAGGTGATAAACTCTTCAGGTTTGGCCTTGATAGCGACAATCTGTGATTGCGCCACAAAACCATAATCCACACTACCTGTATGCGCATACTGAAACGCTTGACCGATGTTTTCGGCCTGTATTAAACGTTTTTGCTCAGCCAAAGAATCATAGACCTGTTGCGATTGCAAATAGGCTTTTGCTGACGCACCATAAGGCGCAAGCTCTGGACTCGCTATGGTTATTTTAGTAGTCGTATCGTTCTTAAATAAGCCGCTCAACGCCCCTTGGTCAATATTTTTTAAAGAGTGTTTGACACTGTATAACGCCAGTTGACCTTGGGTATAGGTGAACGGCTCATGACCCTCTGCACCTTGCGCGCTTTTGTCCGTAGCCAATTTTGCAGGAAACTCTTGATTGGCAGATAAAAATATATCGTAGGGCGCGCCTGCGATGATTTGCGCGTATAACTTACCAGAAGAGGCATAAGTGACTTCGATATCTGGTTCAGGCAAATTATTATCTGCTTTATAACCTGCAACGATATCAGGCAGGACATCGGATAAGTTGGCAGCCGCAGCAATACGCAGTGTCTGATTCTGCTCAGCTGTATTGTCCGTAGCGGGCGACTTAACAGCGCTGCTCTGTTTCGTACAGGCACTCAACGATAACGCCAAACCAGTGAAGGCAACAGCCATCGTCTTAACTATGATCGCTTTAAGAACATTTTTATCCATTATTACTCAGCCACTTAGAGGAGTTATCTTCATAATATTCCTGCTTCCAAACTGGAATATCTGCCTTGATGGTATCTAGTATCCAGCGGCAGGCATCAAAGGCAGGATAGCGATGCGCAGAGACAACGCCTACCCAGACAGCCACATCACCAATCTCTAAGGCGCCAATACGATGAATGGCAATGGCATGAGTAATCTCAAAACGCTTTTTAGCTTCTTCGATGATCGCACGACCTTGATTAAGCGCAAGATCTTCATAACCATAATAAGTTAAGCGCTCAACGCTACTGGCATTATTATGGTTACGTACGCGACCCTCAAAGCAGACAAAGGCGCCGCAGCGATCATCATCAAGGGTGTTTTTGAGCCTATCTTCATCGATTGCAATATCTAATAAAGCAAAGCCATCACGTTCAGCAACTTGGTAAGCCTCATCAACACTGCGTTTAATCGTCATTGCATGGCTATGGACGTTATCTGTCATCTACGCTCTCTACTTATTTATTATCGTTTATTGACTTTAAAAAAGGTATTAACCACCTGCCACAGGGGTGATAAAGACGATACTATCGCCTTCTTGAATAGGGTCTGTCCACTTGGCAAAATAATCGTTTACGGCAACGCGCAAGTCAGATTGCGGACGGCTAAAGCGATGCTTTTGCTGCAATTGCGCGTATAGCTGCGCCAGTGAGGTTGAGCGATCAACGGCTATTTTTTCTTCATGACAATTGGCTTCATCCGCCAGGCTTGCGAAATACAGCACATTGACGTTCATGGTCGATTCGGTATTTGTTTCTACAAAAGCTGTGCTCATAAAAGTCTCCATAATGGCTAACTGAGTGTTTTTTATACTGTTATAGGCTTAGTTATTAGGTGCTTAACTATCATATCCTTAATAACTAACTGTTTATAAGTTAAAGGGCAGCATGGCGATAATCTGACTTGCCGCCTGTTTTATCCAGCAGATGGATATGATCAATGATAATGTCATGGGAGATGGCTTTCGTCATATCGTAGATGGTCAAGCAAGCGACACTTACCGCCATTAAAGCTTCCATCTCAACCCCTGTTTTATGCGTGACTTTCACAGTGGCACTGACCGTAATCGCGTGAAGCGCATCATCGTAAACAAAGGCCAGTCCAATTTTATCTAACGGTAGCGGATGACACAGTGGTATGAGATCGTGAGTACGCTTGGCCGCCATAATACCAGCGATATGAGCCGTTTGAGTGATACTGCCTTTTTTAGTCATACCATCAGCGGCTTTGATTTGCTCATAAATCTCTTTTGGAAAACGCACCTGCCCCTGTGCATTTGCCTCTCTTGTAGTGGGTGTTTTGCCGCTGACATCCACCATTGTGATATCGCCCTCACTATCAAGATGCGATAACGCCGACTGGGTCAAAGTAGATTGAGGGAATTTTTGGCCATTGGCGCTCATTAACATACTCTCTTTATTAACGGTCTAAGTTTGTAAATACAGGGTTAAACCGTCTGCGACGTTTAGTAGTCGCTTGAAAATCGTTTAGGGTTTAATTTTTATCACCACTTAATCATGGCTCGGATTGGTACGCATAAAGTGCGGCACAAAATTGCATGGACGCGTACGGCTATCGAACTGCTCTTTTAATATCTTCTCCCAGCCCGTGCGGCAAGCGCCCGATGACCCTGGCAGACAAAATATACCCGTGCCATTTGCCATGCCAGCAACCGCTCGCGACTGTACCGTCGACATGCCAATCTCCTCTTTCGAGATTAAGCGAAACATCTCACCAAAACCATCGATGGATTTGTCGAATAATACCCCAACCGCCTCTGGCATACTGTCTCTGATATAAAAACCCGTACCGCCCGTCGTCATCACTGCATGGATCTCTGGATCTGCAATCCAACCACTGATGAGCGCTCTAATTTGATAAATATCATCTTTAATAAGCTGACGATCTGCTAACTGATGTCCTGCTTCTTTTAAGCTGTCGACTAAGTACTGGCCTGAGGTATCCTCTGCCAGCGTACGGCTATCAGACACAGTCAAGATAGCGATGTTAAGGGGCGTAAATTCTGCAGCAGGCTTACTCATAAAGGTTCCTCAATAAACATAATATTTAAAATCAAAATGGTATTCAAAATCAAAATAATATAAAAAATCAATCGTCAGCGTTAACCACCGATGATCGATAGATTGTGCATCATACCGCTATTGGACTCATGTAAATGATGATGTTCAGGTTTAATCGGCATAAAGCTGTGCAAGGTATCAACAAGGCCTGCAACATCGTTTTGCTGCAAATAAGGCCTAATGTCGTAATTACCTTGATCAAATAAGCACAGATGCACCTTGCCTTGACTACTGACCCGTAGGCGATTACAGGTATCGCAGAAATGCGCGGCGTAAGGGGCGATCATACCGATGCGACCCAGATGCTCATGGTGACTGTACTCTATTGCTGGACCATCACTACTACCCCGTTCATGGGGTTGCCAGCCATGCTCTAATAGGTAGTCGGTGATGATGTCAGACTGCGCATGCTGAGCAAAAAACAGATCACGGTTGTCACTGGTTTGCATAAATTCAATAAATCGGTAAGTAACGGGGCGATCTTTTACGTAATCAATGGCATCCATAAGATTTTCAAAGGCCGTTTCTGCCATTAAGACACTATTTATCTTAAGTTTGATGTCTGTAGTTTGCAATAGCGTATCCATATCAGTCATCAACTGCGGCAACGTATTAAAACCCGTCATTTTATGAAACGTGGCAGCATCAAAGCTATCCATACTGATATTTAGCTGGTTCAGTCCAGCGGCTTGCCAATTGGCTAAGTGTTTGCCAAGCTTGTAACCATTACTGGTCATGGCTACCGTTTCGATACCTGGAGTTTGTTTGATAGTTTGAATAATATCGATCACATCGCGGCGTATAGAAGGTTCGCCCCCCGTGATTCTCACTTTTTTAGTGCCAACTTGGGCAAAGCTGCGAATCAACGTGGCAATCTCAGGGACGCTGAGCTCGTCATCAGGACGACGACCCTGATAGCCATTTGGCAAGCAGTACTCACAACGAAAATTACAGAAGTCAGTAATAGATAGACGCAGATAAGTCAACCGCCGCGAAAAACCGTCAGTTAATAGCTCAGCAGCAGGCGTAAATGTATCAGCAGGCATGGCTATTCTATAATCACTAGAGATAGCGGGTGCAGCGGCAGGCGAATACATCTGCGTATTCCCTGTTGTAGAAGTATGGTATGTCATAGGTAATTACCGTTAGTATTGAATATGTTGTGTGCTCTAAGCGTTGCATCAGGTTGTGAATATATAGTTATAATAAATGAAGGGTATGATAAGAGTATAACGCTCTGATAAACAAAGTAAGCTCACCTTAAGGACAGCCAGCTACTACTTTAGTTGTATAAAAAGCCTCTTAAACGCTACTGATAACATCATATTATAGTTACTAGCCGCTTACCATTGGTGATAGGTAAACATCAGTGATCATAACATGATGGATAAACCTGTTACGACCATGAAAAGGGTTGAACGTCTACCATCTCACCCGCTGATAAATCTCCGCTCTCCTGCGCTAAGACAATTAAGCAATTGGCGTGACTTAGCTGCTTGATACGGTGCGAGTCCTGTTTTGAGAAGTTCTCAACGCTAAACTCTCCCTGATCATTTTGAGACAATATCCCGCGCTGGAAGTCTTTACGGCCCACAGATTTTTTGAGGTCAGCTATAAGTCTGGCTTTCACACTCAATTGTATAGGTTGCTCGTGTTCAGCTGCCCCTGACATCTGCCACAGTGCAGGTATCACGAACTGTAGCGCTCCCACTATGGTCGATAGCGGGTTTCCAGGCAGACCAAAATACAGTACGGGTTTATCGACATTTTGTGTCAACTCGCCAAAGACAAAAGGTTTACCTGGCTTCATCGCCACTTTGTAATGGTTGATCTGCCCAAGCTTTTCGATCACTGTCGTCAAAAAATCATAGTCTCCAACCGATACGCCAGCGGTTGAGATCAGTACATCACAGTTTTGCATGGCTTTAGTGACAGCCTCAGTGGTTTTATCTAAATCATCAGGAATGATACCGTAATCACGAATCGTAATCGGCAAATCCGCCAGCAACGTTTTAAGCGTTGGCGTATTAGAATTATATATTTGCGCTAGGCTTTCAAGCTCGCCTCCAATCGCAACGAGCTCATCGCCTGTCGCGAGCATCCCTACTATAAGCGGCTTAAAAACGTGTACTTGACTGACGCCTAAATTCGCAAGCAAGCTGATATCGGCAGGATTAATACGTTTGCCAACTGTTAAAACCGCCTCACCAGACTCAATCTCTTCGCCTTGTTTGCGTATATTACTATCGGTTTTGGCAGCTTTTGATAGCGTAATACGATAAGGCTGCGACTTATCAAGCGTGTCTCTTATGGCCGCAAAGTTGGTATTCTCTTGCATGATAACCGTATCACAGCCATTCGGGACGACTGCGCCCGTAAAGATACGCACGCCCTGCCCCGCTGTAAGCTCACCAGTATAAGCGCTTCCTGCTTGCGACTCACCGATGATTTCAATCATACTGTCTTTTGAGATATCGCTACCCTTGGCTATAGCATAGCCATCCATTGCAGACAGATTTTGTCTTGGCACATCAAAGGTTGAAGTAATCTCTTGAGCCAATATCTGATTACGGCTTTCTAATAGCTCACAGGTGTTAATGGCTCTTTTTGCGAGCGAAAAGTCATTATTATTATACTTAGCAATGCGCTGTCGTATTGCTGATTGCAACTCTTCCATAGTAATCATAAAAATCTACTCTTTTTATTAATGATGCAAGGTACTTTATTAACCCTATTGCTTATCCGTGGTTTACCACTGTTTTACTTTTTAGGTAATTGCTCATATTAGCCATCAAGCCAACCTTTTTGCCGAGCCTGCGCAAGTTGATGCGGAGTATCAATATCATCACTGAGCTGGTGGTTGATGACTGTACTCATTTGATAAGAGGATAGACCGCGGATAAGATGACGCAGACCCTTGTCTCCTACCAGCGCTGATTGCCACGCTTTTAGCAAATCATAATTAATCACTAAAGGTACACCCACGACAGCTTTTTTAGGGGTTTCAGTAGTAAGCGTTTCATCGAATGTTTCGCGATGATGATAGCTACTTGCTACCACGGCACGGTTACCCACCAGCAATTGTAACAGATGGTCGCCGCTTAATAACACTTGATCAACGCCCATAATCAGTACGCGCTCGATAGGCTGACTATCAGCATTCGCATTGCTTTCACAGTGAGATAACGCCTCAATCCCTAAATACAAACTATGCGCCATGCCTGTTTCAGGCGCTTGGTTCACAGCTGTATGAATCATAGAATGCTGAGCTACCAAACCATCAATTGCATTTGCTATTGCTACATCATTAGCAGGAATAACGACGATAATGGCTTGCGGCTGCGTGGTTAATGCCAGTTTCGTCATATAACGGAGTAAAGGCTCGCCATCTTTGCAAAGTAGCTGCTTTGCTTGACCAAGACGCTGGCTTAAACCACCTGCCAAGATAATCACTGCATGGTTTTGGCTGTTGTTCATGCAGGGCTCAGCGTCAGATTATTGCTCATCGCGTCCCTATTCGACAATCCTAGTGTCTCGGATCCTAATGCCGTGCTCTGATCATACATGACGGCATTTATTTGTGCCATGATGCTAAGCGCCAAAGCTTCAGGACCATCTCCCCCTAATTTAAAACCAATGGGATAATGCAGCTTTTTGATCCCAGCCTCTAAGACGGCAGGATCGGTTTTGCTGACGCTAATCTCATCAATAAGGCGCTCCGTACGATAGCGCGGTCCTAATTGCCCAAGATATCGGTAATGATCAGCATGTGTTAATAGTATACTAAGCCGCGTACGATCTTGAGTCAAACTATGTGACATTAGTGCGACGGCGGCGTTTTTACTCAGCTTGAGCAATGTCTCGCTATCATCCAAGGATAGCGGCATGACCACATCAGCCTGCGAAAACCGTGTACGAGTCGCATACTGCACACGGCTATCTATGACAGTGACATGCCAGTCTTGCAGCTTTGCCATCGTCACCAGTGGCATCACGTCATTGCCAGCGCCGCAGATAAGTAAGCGTAGCTGCGGCTGCAGGCGTTGTATCAACCATTCGGATGCTACGCTGTCGTTTTTTACTGTGACATATTTAGCGTTTTTCTTATTTATCTCATGCTTTGATAGCGCTTCAACAGTGTTAGTAATAAACTTTGAATCACTAAGAAAATCATGCTTTGAAACACTATGTTCATGTGAAGCATTAAGATCATGAATCTGTCCAGTATTGCTATAGCTTTCTAAATCAAGGCGCATCCCTACGGGCAAATCATCAGCGTTCTCAGATCGAATCAGCGTTGCGATTGTTATCGGCGCTTGAGTGTGCCGAACTTTGCGAATGATCTCCAAAAACGGTGCTGCAGACGCCAAACGCTCGAACAAAACGTGCACGCGCCCATTACAACCTAAACCAAAATTCAGCTCACTGTCCAAATCGTCATTTTCACTGTCATCCTCTGTATCATCATTGCCCGTTTGATAAACCTGCACATTTGCACCGCTACGGGTTAACCAAAAGGCACGTTTGATAATATGTGGCTCCAAACAGCCACCACTAATCATGCCAACCGAACGCCCATCTTCACAAATGAGCATCATAGCACCAGCACGGCGATAAGCGGAACCCTCAGTGCGCACTACAGTTGCGAGTACCCCATCGATTTTTTGCTGCTGCGCCTCATCTGCCAGCTTAAGAATATCAGCAATTTGATTCATAAAGCCCCTTAGTATGTTATAAAAACCCGCTTAAGTAGCGGGTCTTTTTAATATAAAAATAATACGAATGAGCACCCTTTTACTCTGGCATCTCATACAGCAGCTTATCAAGCGTGATCGGAAAGTCATAGACTCGGACGCCCACCGCATTATAAATTGCATTAGCAATAGCGGCCGCTGAGCCTGAAATCGAGGTTTCACCGATGCCCTTAATGTGCATAGGATTAGTATATGGGTCATCCTCTTCCAACAAGATGACTTCCAACTGCGGTACATCTAAGTTGACCGGCACATGATATTCAGCAAGGTCATGGTTACATAAGCGCCCATCGCATTTATCATGAATGACTTCTTCCATAAGGGCAGAACCAATACCAAATATCATACCGCCGTAACACTGCGAAGTCGCCAGCTTATGATTCAGAATACGGCCCGCTGCATATACGCCAGTCATGCGCTTAACACGAATCTCACCAGTGACTCTATGTACCGCGACTTCAGCGAAATTGGCACCAAACGAGGCTTGGCGATAATTCTTACCATTTTTGCCTGGTTTAATTTGGCCTTTAGCGCTAACTTCTTGCTCATCAAACTTGGCAATGATATCAGCCAAAGCATAGGATTGCTCATTACTAAAGTCGTAATCAGTTGCCGACTTTAATTCTGAAACGGATTCTGGCAATGGCATACCTGTTTTCTCTAAAACTTTTTCTGCCAAATCTATGGCTTTGTCCGCTAAACCTGAGGCTTTTTCTTTGCCTGCTTCAATAGCTGCTTCTACTTGGTTAGACTCGTGCTCGCCTATTTTTTTGACCTGACCTTTATCTATACGAATCGTATCAGCGTGTAGACCTACTTTTTTGGCCAGTATGTCACGCAGCGCCTCGCACGCTAGATAAATACCGCTACCAGCACTAGCGGCTCCGAAACTACCGCCAGAACCTGATGCTGGTGGCAGTTTACTATCGCCAAGCTTCATCTCGATATGATCGATCGGCAGTCCTAATAGATCAGCGGCAACCTGAGTAAATACGGTATAAGAGCCAGTCCCAATATCAGTCATATCAGTCTCGATAACGGCTTTGACACCGAGCGCTTTTGAGCGATCGACTTGTAGTATCGCTCGCGCCTCGGAGGGCTGCAACTGATTGCCGCGAGAAGTCCCTGACATACCCGTTCCTATCCACCAATCGCCTTCTAACTGACTGGCAGGTTTGGGGTTATGCTGATCCCAACCAAAGGCTTCAGCGCCCTTTTCCATACAAGCCACGAGCTGGCGCGTTGAGAATGGCATCTCTTCACTAGGGTCTTCTTCAGGCTCATTACGGCGGCGCAGCTCGATAGGATCAATCTGAAGCTGGGTTGCAAGCTCATCCATCGCACATTCAACTGCAATCATACCGACCGCTTCACCTGGGGCGCGCATAGAACCTGATAATACTTGGTTCATATCGACCATCTGATAGCTTACGCGGCGATTTTCTCCGCGGTACAAAAAGTGAGTGGATAAAGCCGTAGGCTCAAAGAATGCCTCACCTGGCAAATTACTGGTGGTCGTATCGTGAATAAAGGTATTGATAATACCGTCTTCATTGCAGCCAATAGCAATACGCTGACGCGTGTTTGAACGCCTTACCGTCGTCTCCATCACTTGGGGACGGGTCATAGTAATCAGTACAGGACGACCAACTTCTTTTGCAGCGATAGCGGCGGCAATAGACTCTGGTGCAATACCCAGCTTACTGCCAAAGCCGCCGCCCACATAATAAGAGATCAGCTGTACTTGATCTTTATCTAAATCTAGCGCGTCCATGATTTGCTGTTTGCAAGAGGCAATCATCTGGTTTGAGGAGTACATAATGAGCTTATCATCTTCCCAATATGCTAAAGTTGCATGCGGCTCCATAGCAGCAGCGTTTTGACTAGGAGTATGATAAAGACGATCAAGGGTTACAGGCGAATCCGCCAAACCTTGTTCTGGATCACCATGCTTGGCATTTTTATCTGAGCCTTTTTTCTCATCGACATCGTGAGCCGTGGGTAGCTCTTGGGTGAAGTTCAGAGCGGCTTTGTTAGTCTCGTCTTTATAAGTCACTTTAAGCGCATTGGCGCCCTCACGTGCTGCCTCAAAAGTTTCGGCAACGACAACGGCGATAGGCTGACCATGATAAAAAATCTCATGCGCGCCCTGGGTTGGTGCTTTAGTCGCTCCGCCCTGCTGCGCATTACGCAAAAAATGCTTAGGATCAGTGACGACTTTAATAACGCCTGGAATGTCCTTGACAGAGCTTTCGTCAATGTTTTCAACTTGTCCTTTGACAATAGTGGCACCGACAAGAACGCCGTAAACTTTATTCTCGACTTCAATCTCTGCTGAATAATGCGCCTGTCCGCTGACCTTCAATGAGCCCTCAACACGGTTGATAGGCTTACCCACTAAGTTACTAGCCGTTTTGTCAAATAAGGTTTCGACCGGCTCATTCATCGTCTCTTTATTGGTAGGTTCTGACGGTAATACTGCATCTAATAATGACATGATTATGCTCCCCTCTTCACTAATAAAATGTCCGCTAGTGCACGCTGTATGACTTGTTTAAGCAGACGGCGCGTTAGGGGAATTTTAAAATCGTTTTGACCATGACCTTTGGCGTCTTTTAATAATAAATCTGCGGCTTGCTTAATTGTATCGTCGTCGCCAGTCGAGCCTGTCAATAAGGCTTCAACGTCTTCATTACGCCACGGCTGACTACCAATACCACCGAACGCCAAACGTACTGTGGCAAGATTGCCAGTATCATCCACCTCTATGACAGACGCACAAGAGACCAAAGCAAATGCGTAAGAGGCGCGGTCACGTACTTTATCGTACGTATGCATGCCTTTGATGGGTGCTGGTAAAACTACATGAGTGATAAGCTCCCCACTCTCTAACACCGTTTCGATATGCGGGGTGTCTTTTGGCAAACAATAAAAATCTTTGACAGCAATAGCACGCGTTGAGCCATCGGCCTTAACGGTTTCAATGGTGGCATCAAGCAAGCGCATAGCAACTGCCATATCGGAGGGATGCTGAGCAATACAAGCATCGCTTGTACCCAAAATAGCCAAAGAGCGGTTCTCGCCATTGATGGCAGGACAGCCAGTACCTGGCTCGCGCTTATTACAGGGGCTATCGGTCTGATAAAAGTAATAGCAGCGTGTACGCTGTAAAAAGTTACCGCCAGTCGTCGCTTTATTACGCAGCTGTCCGGTTGCGCCTGCTAAAATCGCTCGCGACAATACCGGATAATTGGCAATCACGGTAGGATGCGCCGCTAAATCACTATTGCTTACGAGCGTACCGATACGTAGGCCGCCCTCAGCGGTCTCTTCAATTTGTTCAAGCTCAAGACGATTGACATCAACTAAGGTACTAGGCGTTTCAATCTCAAGCTTCATCAAATCGAGCAGGTTAGTGCCACCTGCGATGAAAAAAGCCGCTTTAGCACTGGCAGAGGTTGCCGCTTGCTCTGGTGCATCAGCACGGATATAGTCAAAGCGTTTCATGAGCGGCCTCCTGCTGTGCTGGTTGCAGTTTTATTGTTGTTTGCTGCATTGGTTGATGGATTACCAAGCTGAGTCTGACTAGGCGGCGGCGACCAAATACCCGTTACCGCTGAGCTCTGTACTGAACTGGTAGCAGGTTCACTAGAGGTGGCATTGTTAGCTGAAACTTGGTTTTCAAGTACTTGTGAGATCGCTTTAATAATATTAGGGTAAGCGGAACAGCGGCAAATATTGCCACTCATACGCTCAGCAATTTCTTGTATTAACAGTCCGTCAGGGTTTTTTAGATCCGTCGTCACATAACTTGGCCAGTTTTGTTTGACTTCCTCTATCAAGGCGGTCGCTGAGCAAATTTGCCCAGGGGTACAATACCCACATTGAAAGGCATCGTGATCTTTGAAGGCTTGTTGTAATTCCGATAGTGATTCTGGCATACCAATGCCTTCTATCGTCGTGATCTCATCACCATCATGCATAACTGCTAGGGTCAAACACGAATTGATACGCTCACCATCAATAAGGATGGTACAAGCACCGCATTGGCCATGGTCACAGCCCTTTTTGGGTCCCGTAATTTGTAGATGTTGACGACATAAATCAAGTAACGTCGTACGAGTGTCGAGATTCTCGAAACGGTGTTCTTTACCGTTAATGGTTAAGGTTAAAATAGACATAGACATGCTGGCTTCTCGCTGGCGGCTCATTATTATTTTCAGATAAGCAAATTGACCTTATCCACCTATTCAATATGTACTGGTTTTTACAGGTATTGATTTCTGCAAAACAGTAAGATGTCACGCTTGATCCTCTCATTGTTCCTAACTTACAAAGTTTCGAAAGTAAAGTTTCGAAAGCACGTCGATATGGAGAAAATGAGCTCAAAGCAAGGTATACAATAATATGCACCATAAAGCTTACGATATAGGCTTTTTGTAGTAGATGAGCAATCAATGTTAGTGTACAAGAGGTTTTTTATAACCTCTGTTTTCAACGGTTTCAACAAAATTCTGTTAATTTGATTGTGCTTTTTTTATAAAAAGTCCTACTTATAATTTAGCTAATTGATTAATATAACGTCGATAGCGGCACTTTCCCCTTTAAAATAAGACTCATAATAACCCGCAAAAAACTAACTAATAACAACAAGAAAAAACAGTCTGTCGTGTATGATGACGGTTTTGTACAATCCCTACTACAACTGAGGAATACCATGAAAAAACTCCTAGCAACGGCACCACTTTTTTTATTACTAGCCGCTTGTGCAACTAACAGCCCGATGAGCGGTAATAATACGCCAGCGCAAAGCGCAAAAGCGCAAACCCTTACCTGTGAAGACAATGGCCAAGTGGCTGCCGCCTATTCTGCGAACGGTACGGTCGCTCACTTAAACGTGACATTACCAAAAGCTGGTTTAAATAACCAAAAAGTGACGCTTAATCAAGCGGTATCAGGTTCTGGCGCACGATATGTGAATAATACTAACCCTAAAATGAGCTATGAGTGGCAGACCAAAGCTGATTACGGTATCTTGAGCATAAGCTCAACGAACGGTCAGCAGTACAGTGTGAATTGCCAATTGTAAAGACACTCATCATATCCTTCGCTTTATGAAGAAGGAGCTATAAAAAGTGCCCGTCATGAACTTGACTGGCACTTTTTTATGAAAAGGCGTTCAGTAAAAGAATGTAATGGCTACTGAACTGTGCTGATCCTCATCATTCATTATCATGATACATTACCCCTATGGCAATGCTGGCGGCGTACCTTCGGCGTTAGATACAACAGTATCAATCTGGATTAACGCATTCATAGGAATAGCGGCGACGCCAATCACAGTTCTTGCTGGCAGATCACTACTAAAGTAAGTCTTGTAGACATCGTTTACTGCGTCGACATCTGTAATGTCTTTGAGTTGGATGGTCATTTTTACCACATCATCCATTACATAATCGATACTTTCTACAATGGTTTTGATGTTTTTCAGGCACTGCGCGGCCTGCACTTTTATATCATTTGCAACAAAAGCGTCGGTCGTGGTATTGACAGGCAATTGCGCTGAGATATAGTTGTAATGCGAAAAAGCAACGGTTTGGGTAGAGAGTAAATTTTGCGGGGCAATGTCGGTGTTTCTGGATACTTTTATGATAGTGTCATTAATAGTGTCACTAACAGTATGATGCGTAGTGTCGTTCATATCGATATTCCC
>JARIAA010000001.1 GCA_029264635.1 Psychrobacter sp.
CAATAAAAAAGTGGTGGTTTTCTCTCTACCAGGTGCTTTTACGCCAACGTGTTCGACTGCCCATCTTCCTCGTTATGAGGAGCTGTACCCTGAGTTTAAGGCGTTAGGCATAGATGAAATAGTTTGTATTTCTGTGAACGATGCCTTTGTTATGTACCAGTGGGGCCTAAAGCAAAACCGTGAAAACGTTTTCTTGCTTCCTGATGGCAATGGTGAGTTCACTCGTAAAATGGGTATGCTCGTTGATAAGAGCAATCTTGGTTTTGGTATGCGCTCATGGCGCTATTCAATGTATGTCGATAATAAAGCCATCAAAAAAGTGTTTAAGGAACCTGATTTTGGCGACAACTGCCCAATAGACCCCTTTGAAGTATCAGATGCAGACACTATGTTAGCGTATTTAAAAAGTAATGCTTAACTACATCGACGCTTGATGGTAGTTAGCAGGTATTATCAGGCATCTAGAGATGCTTAAATACTAATGCTCAAATACGATTGCACTGCTTAGCTCTTAATTATGAGGGCTAAGCAGTTTTTTATGGTTCTTATATAAGAATTTCTATCACTGAGCAGTGCTTTTTTTAGGGCAGTTACTACTACCATTCAAAAAGATGGAGATTTTGGCAGGTTTGGCATTTTACTTCTTTAAAAAGCCTTAAACCAAGAATTCAAGATATAGCGGGCTATGGTTTGCTTACGACATATATGGAATGTCAGTCATAAATAATTATAAAAATTACGATAACATAGCCGTTATTGCCTAAGAACAACAAAAGGAAAAGCTATGTTCATTATCGAGAATCTAGCAGCTCATACATTACAGCTGGAACAAACAATTCAGGCAGTCGCAAATATCGAACTGCTAGTGCAGTCGCACGACGCATGGACTTATCAGACACTATGTGAGACGTTTGCGCAAGACAGTATACATATGTTGATAGTTTATCAACAAGAAAAGACAGCGGGCAATAAAGTCGTTGGTTATTGTTTATATCAAATACTATTTGAGCAAGCAGAAATATTACGTATTGGTGTGCATCCTAATCATCAGCGTCAAGGTATTGCCTCGCAAATTTTTGCTAAGTTGAATATAGCGCTAATTGGCAGTCGAGTAGAAAGTCTACTGCTAGAGGTGCGTGCAGATAATGCACCAGCGATTGCTTTATATGAGCAGCAAGAATTTATCATTATCCATAAGCGAAAGGGCTATTATCAAGTGCCACATCAGCCAGCGATTGATGCTTTAATCATGCAGCGAGTCTATGATTAGCCATGAGTTTTTTGGATGAAAGTTAAATTATGCTTGTGGCGGTATTTTCTTTTTGCAGATATCAATGGTGGATGAATAGTTTTCATCTATCTTCATACGTTCAAGAACGTCAATTCGTTCGGCCAACATCTCTATCATGAGGTTAATCGTCGTTTGCTGTTTTTTAACTTGAGCGAGTTTTTGCTGAGTGAGGCTTAGCTGTAAATCGATATCAAGCTGCCCATCGTAATAGTCATTGAGGCTATCTTTAATTTCGGTCAGCGTAAAGCCGATAGCTTGGGCGCTTTTAATGAGCTCGATGCGCTCAACGCACTCGGGATGAAATTCGGTATAAAGCCGTGAGCCTGCTTGGCGTTTGCGAGATTTTAGTAGTCCCAATTGGTCATAATGACGAATCGTATCTTTGGTGGTATTGGCCTTCGTCGCTAGGGTGCCAATCAATAAAAATGCAGTATCAGGTGCCATGATAGCCTCGTAAAATATCTGACTTACTGATCGTTGAAATGATGAGTGTACTGCTAGGATAAATGTGCCTTGCTTGCTGTGCGCGCCACACTTTAGAAGCTCAATAAAAACTATCTTAAAAGCATTGTATGCTTTTTAAATTGAATCGATTATATGATGCTGAATTTGTTTTATATCTTTAATTGCCACGGCTTTGGCGTATCAAGGAGCGAGACCGCTAGAGAGTGATGAGAGTCTTTTTGCCATCTAATTGGACGGCTGCTAATAAGGGTATCTAGCTTCATTAAAAACTCTGTGCGTGGCAAAGTGGTTGCTCCCAAGCTCATCAAATGCTCATTTGGTAGCTGGCAGTCCACCAATCCGACTTTGCTTTGGGCACACAAGCGCATCAAGCCCCAAAAGGCCAGCTTTGACGCGTTAGAGGCGCGATGAAACATCGATTCACCAAAATAAATACCGCCTATCTTTAGTCCGTAAAGTCCACCAATCAGCTGTCCGTTATCATCCCAAACCTCAATGCTATGCGCAAAGCCATGTGCATGTAGCTTGGTGTAGGCTTCAATCATCTCATCATGAATCCACGTGTGCTCACCTTCAGGCAAATCATCGCTACGCGGTAGGCTACAAGCATATATGACCTCATCAAAAGCGCGATTTAGAGTCAAGTGCCAGCGCTCTTTTTTGGACTGACGGCGTAATGACTTGCTCGCTAGATAATCCGTCGGTACTATCACACAGCGCGGCTCAGGGCACCACCATGCAATAGGTTCCTCTTGATTAAACCACGGAAACAGGCCTTGTGCGTAAGCTGAGATAAGGGTTTCAGACGCCAAATCTCCGCCCACAGCGATAATACCAATACCATCGGGATCAACGACCGTAGGATTAGGAAAATCATAACGCCCAAGACTTCTGAGGTACTGACTAAAGTTTTCAGGCGTAATAGACATCGCATCGATATCGATACGGTTGTTTTTGACAAAATCGTTCATTTAGGCTTCTTTATCAGCCGTCAACGTCGACGCATAAGTATGATCGGTCGCGACGGTCTTACCGATAGTATCTAAATATTTTTCGGCATCGAGCGCTGCCATACAGCCAGTACCTGCAGAAGTAATGGCCTGACGATAAACATGGTCGGCGACGTCGCCTGCGGCAAATACCCCTTCAATGCTGGTTTGGGTCGCATTGCCATTTAGACCACTATTAACCGTAAGATAGCCGTCTTTCATGTCAAGCTGACCTTTAAACAGATCCGTATTAGGCTTATGACCAATTGCCACAAACATGCCAAGGCTATCCAACTGCTTTGTTCTACCATCAAGCATAGATTCGATAATCACGCCATTGACACCCCTATCATCGCCAACCACTTCTTTGACTTTATGATTCCACTCTATCTTGATATTACCGTTTTTGGCTTTTTCAAACAGTTTGTCTTGCAGGATTTTTTCTGAGCGTAAGCTATCACGGCGATGCACTAACGTCACTTCGGAGGCAATATTTGATAGATACAAAGCTTCTTCAACTGCTGTATTACCACCACCGATGACCGCGACTTTTTGGTCTTTATAAAAGAATCCATCACACGTTGCACAAGCTGACACGCCAAGGCCTCTAAATTTTTGCTCAGATTCTAAGCCCAAGTATTGGGCAGAGGCGCCAGTTGAGATAATCAGCGCATCACAAGTAAAGCTGCCATTATCACCCGTCAGTTTAAAAGGACGCACGCTTAAATCAACAGCATTGATATGATCATAAACCAGCTCTGTACCAAAGCGCTCAGCATGAGTTTTCATACGATCCATAAGTGTAGGGCCTTGTAGGTCATAGGCATCGCCTGGCCAATTATCAACTTCAGTGGTCGTTGTAAGCTGTCCGCCGACTTCTAGACCTGTCACCATAACTGGCTTGAGATTGGCACGCGCAGCGTAAATAGCGGCGGAGTAACCTGCTGGACCTGAGCCTAGAATAATAAGTTTTTCGTGACGCGCTGCTTGAGAAGTAGGGGTATTAACCGTTGACATGATAGATCCTTGCTAAATTTGAGAATTAAAAATTGATGCAAAATTAATGAATATTGTATAAAAAAATGGAGGCGGTTCATGAGATGAGATATTAACATAAGGGCCATATCAATAAAGCGCAAGTTTGCTAAAACGAATATGGATATTATTAGAATCAAAGAACACTTAATAAAGGCTACTGAATCATGTCAGGCGAATAGTAATGATGAGTTTAGGTTTAGATAATACTGCTACTCATATTTTGCTGATGTATCTGCTGACTCTTAAATTAGTTATTGATGTGTTCTCTTGCCAAGTTTCTGAATAACACAGTCGCCACTTGACGTATGTATTTGTTATTATAGGAAGTTATGCTAAAGATATTAGCAAATAAACGAGAGCTATTATCGATAGGCAGGTATTTGGTAATTGTAAAGTATTTAGCGTCATTTTACGTCATAAACAGCGACTTTTACGCTATAAAGGACGACAAGATGCCTTATAATGGCTGCTTTATTATAAACTCTTTTTGTTTATAAGCCCTTAGCTTGGCGAATTTATATCATCATTTCATATCAGAACTTTATGTCAGCATGGTTAAGCATAATCATGGGTTGACGACTATTTAGTATGGATAACAAGGCAGATTCTACGTGATACCAGCACCACTTATAGAGTACTTAAAAAAAGGGATATTTACCTTTCTTGCGACAATTTTGGCAGTTTATCTGTTCATTATTTTGCTGACGTATACCGGTAATGACCCCAGTTGGTCGCATATTAGTAGCGATATGACGACTATTAACAATATGGGCGGCTCAATGGGCGCGTGGTTGTCCGATTTGTTCTACAGCTTTTTTGGCTTTGGTGCATGGTGGCTACTGGCCTTTTTGGTTTATGAGTCTATCTTGATTTGGTGGGATAATAAGCCGACGTTTTGGTTACTGCGATTGGTCGCTTATGTTTTTTTAATATTGAGTAGTAGCGCTTTGTTTGCCCAGCTTGTTGCTCTGGCACAGCAGGTTACAGACCCTATCGCCTCAGGTCTTGAAGGCGTCGCTGGTGGTATTATTGGTCTTGAGCTACAAGCCCGTTTAACCCAGCTGTTATCGCAGTGGGGCAGCGTGTTATTTTTAACGGTATTCGTCATTATTACGGCCACTTTTGCTTTTAATATTCACTGGCAGGCGCTGTATCGTAGACTTACTGACTTATCATGGCTTGGCTCAGGCGTCAAAGACGAGGGTGCCCAGCAAGAACATCAACATCATGCGTCCAATGCTAAAGACAGCTTGGCTCAACAGGTACCTGCAGAGGCTAAAAGTAAAGCTAAAGGCAGTGCCAGTGACCATGAGCAATTACAACTTGAGCTACAGACTGCAAGTGTCAGCCAAACCCCAGATAACAATAGCCGTTTTAGTGATGTATTAACGGACTTTTTAACCAAATCAGGATTGG
>JARIAA010000010.1 GCA_029264635.1 Psychrobacter sp.
TACGTCCAATTCGTTAAGTGGTGAGAGATATATTCTGATGATGTTTGCTCGGATGCCATAATGTAAGCTTCTTATTAATCAACGATTTAATCAACTACCAAAAAATCTGGTTGTCATCTGATGGGCAAGGTAGCCTCTCTGTTCACAGTGCTTATAACGCAAACGAAGAGATAATACTAAAACACCCATGTAACCAACAACATCCAACCCATAGTTCTGCTTTATACTGACTTTCTCAAATTACTCTTGATAAATTTTAGTTATCAAAAAAGGGCTTATGGTTTTTCACGAATAGCCCTTGGTATTTGTACGTAAAGTAGTTATAAATATATTTGTTTATGTCGTCTAGTATCAATGAGCACTAATTCAATACTCATAAAACAGACAGTTAGCCGCCTATATTAATGCAGCGTTGTATTCGTGTAAAGTCAATTGTGTATTTTTATCTGCTGTATGAATATGATAGACGCTGTTAACGTTCACTAACATAGCTTTGCATGCATATTTAATTTGTAATAATTTAATTATAGATAACAGTAATGAATACATGCAGTATTCTATATGATGATACTTATGTTTTGTTAGTCCTGTTTCAAAGACAGCTTTTCAATTTTATACACTTAGTCTCAATAAAGTTAAACGGCAGGATGACCAAAATAGCATCATCAAGGATTTTTTATGCCGCTGTAATCTATGTGCACTAACGTATGTGCCACAACATCCAACTGTGACTAATCTGCATTACCATAAAACCGATAAACAGCGCAGGTGCTGATAAGGGTCGTATAGTGATAAAAATTAGCGCGAAACCAAACACTGTTAATAGCCATTTAGCTGCCTGACCTCGATAAAGCTGCCTAACAATATGTCGGCGCGCACGATATCCAGTGTGCCAAAAAATAAACCCTGCAAATATTGCTTGGGTGGCAAAACTTAATAGCGCTCCAATAGCCATACTTTTTGCTACGATAAGATCACTATGTAGCCAACTGACATCTAATACTGAAACTACGACAATTAGGATAAACAATATCCAAGCTTGGCGTTTAACATAGAGGTTAATTTTATCTCTTTGCGTGCGTTTGGCAGGCTTGGTCATCAGCTATCCTATAGGATTGGGATAATATCAATATGTCACATAATTGCGACAGTTTTATCCGTGAATGGTCACTATACAGATGCAGCTCTTTAACCAAAACAAAACGCCACTTATTATAGTGAGCGTGCAGCAGTTAAGCAAGTAATATATGCGCTTTATCAAGCATTTAATGACTTAATAGCGATTATCTCAATTGAAACTCAATAAAGCGCTGCTGATATCCCACAATGAGTCTATGACAGCATGAAAATCATATGCATTGACGTATTTGCTCTGCCATATGAGTCCAGCCATTGACAAAGTCTTGACTACCACTCATGTCTTCAGCTTGTACGGTACTCGTCACTGGCTGCAACTTTGCCAGCAAGCCCTTAGCAGGACGGCTAGGACTCACCAAACACATGCTTTTGGCTGGACGCTGCTCATTGAGCCAGCGTAGTTGACTGGCTTTAGGCGCAAGATGATGATCCGTACTTAGGCTGCCGATAAGCTGAAGCTGCAACGCTTTTTCAATATACTGATATGCGTCATGATACGCCCAATATGGTAGACTTTCTGGCCCATTTTGTTTTTGCATCGAAGCGACTGCCCTATCCATACGCTGCGCAAACTTTTTTGCATTAGCATGATATAGGTTTTTATACTGTGGATTGGCATGGCTATGAATCACTGCAAGTGCCCGTGTGATGGCTTTTGCGTTTTCAGGATCTAGCCATATATGTGGATCTAACGTGCCAGCGATGGGTTTACCCTTGATATCACGCAGCGGGTAGCGGTTAAAAGCATCAAATTTAAATAAAGAGATAGCGTTAGGTGCGGTATTTAAAGTTGCTGCTAAATTGTTTTCTAGCGACTCACCAAACCAGACGACAAACTTACTATCCTGAATTGACTTGATGTCCCCAGGACTGATACTGCCATGATGCCCCACTTCTCCTGCTTGTAATAGCTGCTTGGCAGGCTGCGCGCCCTCAGTCACTGACTGACTCAGTAAGAATAACGGGTAGTTGCTCACACTAACGGTTGCTGCTTGAGCGCTTAATGTCAAAGAGCTTAGCAATACCAATACACCTATCAATAAGCTTGGTAATCTTATTGCTTGGGAAGAAAAATAACGAAGAGGTAATAACATAGTGGATTTCTTAAAACATGAATAACGATCTAGACGATCAATAGTGTTGCAGCAGTGGACGGTCATAGGTTAATAATCTCATTTAGCAAAGGTAAGAAGCATTTAAATGGTATTTAAATATTGAGGCACTATATAGACAACTTTTACTATATAAAGACCATTTACTTCACCATGTTTGCTTCTTATTTTATTTAGTATGTTATACTATAACAATAAAAAGTGCTATGTTGTTTTTAGGAGCTTGCATCATGTCGACCAGCTTGTCTATTTGCGAACATCTACACGATGTGCAAGATCTTACTCCGTACGATGTGACTGAGCGTTTAACCGCAGCAAAGGAGCAGTGCCGCTTACGTGGGGTGCGCTTTACACCCCTTCGTCAGCAGATATATGCGCTAGTCCTACAGGCAAGTAAACCAGTTGGTGCGTATGATTTAATCACGCAGTTACAGCAAATGCGGACGGCGATAGGCGATAATACTAAAGATCAAACGCAGAAAAATGTCGCGCCGCCGACTGTCTATCGCAGTTTGGAGTTTTTGTTGAGCGAAGGTTTGATTCATCAGTTAACCTCAATCAATGCCTATGTTCCTTGCTGTCATCCGCGCGCGCAGCATACCGCCGCATTCTTGATCTGCGAGCAATGCCAACGTGTGCAGGAGTGTAGCAGTTTGCCAGTACAGGAAATGATGAGTTTTGCTGAACAAGATGTAGGTTTTACAGTTGCCCATAGTGTTATTGAGCTCAGCGGACGCTGCCAAGCTTGTCAATAAATCAATAGTAGGTTTTTACTCCTTTATCGGCTGTCATCCTATGAGCCTTTTTGCACTATCTCCCAATCAAAAAGCAAGCCTTACGCCTCTTGACGCTTCATCGGCGCCTAATCTTGAGGTTAAGGGTGCGCCGCTGCTGACATTAAACGATATCAGCTACTATATCGGTCAGCAGCGTTTGGTCGCTAACATTAATATCGATATTGCTGTCAATGAGACGGTCAGCATTATCGGACCAAATGGTGCAGGCAAGTCGACCTTGGTAAAACTTATCTTAGGGCTCATTACGCCTACCAATGGTCGAATTACTTCTCATAAGCCTTTGCAGTTAGGTTATGTGCCGCAGCGCTTTACTGTTCTGCCCATCTTGCCCTTACGAGTTAAAGATCTGTTAGGACAGGCAGACAAGCGCCGCTTAACGGTAGCGCAGCGACAGTTTATTTTTGATAACTTGTCGTTAAATCATTTGCTATCACGGCAAATGCTTCATCTGTCTGGCGGAGAAACTCAGCGTGTCCTACTAGCGCGAGCACTATTGGATAAGCCTAACTTACTGATATTGGATGAACCGATGCAAGGATTAGATCCTGATACTGAGGTGTGGTTATATCAATTTATTGACGAGCTGCCAGAATTTTTACGCTGCGCCATGCTGGTGGTATCACACGATTTGCATTGGGTGATGAAAGGTAGTCGGCGGGTGATTTGTTTAAATAAACATATTTGCTGTGAAGGTCAGCCTAGCGAGCTTGCTATCACAGCAGAATTTCAAAAGTTATTCGGTCACCATTATGAGCAGCCCTATGTGCATAAGCCGCATGCCTGCGAACATCATGCACCCAGTGAGCTACTGTAGCCGCTCATCTTGACTGATTTGGCTATTATTTGAATCTCTATCCCCAATAACAAGCATAGCGTGTGTAAGCGACACTTTTTATTTTTAACGGACACTACCTATTATGACTGCTTGGTTAGCTATTATTGCTCCTGCTTGGATTGCCGGCAGTATTTTAGGTCTATTATCAGCACCGATTGGTTGCTTGGTACTATGGCGCCGTATGGCTTTTTTTGCTGATGCACTAGCCCATGGTACTTTGTTAGGCGTCGCACTTGCTGTGTGGTGGCAGATGCCCATGGGCATTGGTATTGCGCTGGTGAGTGTCATAGTTGTACTGGCGCTGGTATTGATTGATGATGAGCGCCTACCTATCGATGCGGTACTGGCCGTGGTTGCGGTGTCACTATTGTGCCTAGGTCTGCTAACCTTAACTCAGCTGACCGATCAACAAGCGAACGTCTTAGGATTTTTATTTGGTAATTTGCTTGAGCTTGATTGGGCAGATTTACCCTTGATCGCAACTAGTGTCTTGATTGGGTTGGGGCTATTAATTTATATATGGCCAGCTCAAATAAAGCTAGCTACTCATGAAGCTTTAGCCCGAATCCAAGGCATAAATCCGACACGGCAACGTTTGTTCTTTATGGGTGTACTGGCAGGGTTTTGTGCGATTGCATTACAGGCAGTGGGTAGCTTATTAATTAGCGGATTGTTGGTACTACCTGCCCTTACAGCACGTTTATGGTCAGCAGCACCCAAACAGATGGTGATTTTTGCGCTGATAATCGCTCAAATAGGCGTAACTTTAGGGGTGTGGGGTAGCATCTGGCTCGATATACAGACTGGACTGGCAATCGTTTTAGTATTGGCGATTATATTTTTTGCTGCCCTTATTGTCTCTAAACTGAATATTCAGCGTCATTAATCACTTCGTTTATTAAAAATACCTATTGCTCATCTATTTTTATAGCAGCTGTAAATTAATGAACTTTATTCGGTATTTAGTATTAGGGATTTTTGGAGATGTGTGCTATAAACATCTCTCAAATGTCAATTAGTATAATGAACGTTTTACCATTTAATTGTCTTGACTTTTAATAAGGGCCTAACCTTATGCAAAGCTATCCTGCCCATAAAATAAACAGCCTAGATGGACAAATAAACGTCCTACAAATCACAGATATGCATTTATCTGATGTAAAAGATGTTGACAATGAGCGCTTAGCACCTGAGTCTTGCTGCACTTATAGTTTTAAGGCTGTCCTGAATCAAGCCTTGAATGAAGATAGGCGCTGTGATCTGATTTTAGTCACAGGCGATCTGGTAAATGAGGTAAAACCTGCTATTTATGATCATATCTTTGAGGTGTTACATGCTACTAACATTCCCTTCGCTTGCATTGCAGGCAATCACGATGTGACCGATGAGCTAGATGGCGAATTACCGTTTTTTCAGCGCCAATTAGTGGCTCAGCCTGCAGACGCACGTCTGCTTAACCGTCATGTCATTGATACGGACTATTGGCAAATAGTGCTGCTAAATTCGGCGATTCCTGGCAAGGTTGCAGGTAAAGTCACTGAAGCAGATATTGATTGGCTATACGCTCAATTAAGCGCTTGTCATAAACCAGCACTGATTGCTTTACATCATCACGTGATGCCTATGCACTCAGAATGGATAGATGAGCACATCGCTGATAATGTAGAGAATTGCTGGCAACGTATGAAAGACTTCCCTCATCTTCGTGTCATTATCAGCGGTCATACTCACCAAGAACAAGTACGTCATCAAAATGGGGTTACCGTCTATACTACCCCATCAACCTGCTATCAGTTTAAGCCTTTTGAAGATGACTTTGCTTATGATAAAAGTGCGCAGCCTGGTTACCGTTGGTTGCAATTAGCCAACAATGGACAGGTTGCAAGCTGGGTTGAAAGGTTAGATACTTGATGACCAGTTTTATTGGCTTAAGCAATATAAGTGGGTAGAAGCAGCAAAAGTGTTACCTAAACTACTGGTTTTTTACAGTAACCTTTAAACTATGCTATCAAATAATACTAGGCAACCCTATTAAAATAGATGATACTGCGAGTACTAATGTAGCCTCATTCCAGATAAACACAACATCAGTTGATGCTAAAGAATAAAATGGAGATAGGATCACCTAATGTTAGGCAAAATTATCATGGCTAGGATGGCTAAGACGACCACCAGCCAAGTTTTCGCACCGACCATACATCAGTATTGACGATAAAAGCTACTGTGTTACTTGCGTTACCATGTGGTAAAGCGTTCTATAAGAGCTAGATAGAGTTTATAGACACATATTCAGATCTACGCTCTTGCAACGTCGTTTTGTTGATTGAATTTGAAAAATTAGGATACCCATATGAGCACTCTGACTACAAAACCAAATGATACTAAATTTACCCCTTATGTGCCTGCCAAAGACGAAGAGTATATGTCTGACGCGCAGTTGGAGCATTTTAAGGCCATTTTATTGGACTGGAAAGATCAGCTTATAGGCGAAGCTGACCGTACAAAGACTTATATTCAAGATGAGTCAAGTGCCATGCCAGACATTAATGATCGCGCCACTCAAGAAGAAGAGTTTGCGCTTGCCTTACGTACGCGTGATCGTGAGCGTAAGCTCATTCGTAAAATCGACAAATCAATGTCAGAAATCGAAAACGATGATTATTGTTTTTGCGAAACATGCGGTGTTGAGATTGGTTTGCGTCGTCTAGAAGCACGTCCAACAGCGACTCAGTGCATTGATTGCAAAACCTTGTCAGAGATGAAAGAGCGCCAAAACCAAGGTCATACCTAAACCATGACGTTTATTCGATATGATTGTTAATAGCAACGAGCGACCAGTTATTTGGTCGCTCGTTGCGTTTTAGTTCATGCACGGGTGTTTATTGTGTACGATTTAACAAAATACCTTGGCTTCATAAATATATTTTTGTTGCAATCTCTCTTACTTTAATTTTTCCTAGCTGCCTATTTTAATGATTAATAAAAATTCTGCGACACAAAGGCTGAGATCATCGCCACTATTATCGATACCACGCCCTGTTGGTCGCTTCGCACCTTCGCCCACTGGAGAATTACATCTTGGCTCCTTGACCACAGCGCTGGCAAGCTATTGTCATATCAAATCATTGGGCGGCGATTGGTTATTGCGTATTGAAGATACCGATACGGAGCGTTGTGATCGGCAATTTAGTGAGCAGATATTAATTGATTTAGAAGAGTTGAGCCTACATTGGGACGGTGATATTATCTATCAGTCTGAACGTATTGATATATATAATGATTATTTGTCATCCACACTGACACCCCTAGCTTATGGCTGTCAGTGCTCACGTAAAAGTTTAGAACACTATTGGCAACAACAAGCTGCTGTACAAAATGCTGACCCATTTAACACCAATCAAAAAAGGCTCAATAGTCAACGCTATCCACGCTGCTGCATAGATGCGTGTCTTGATAAAGAGCAATATAAGCTACGCATACAGCTACCAGACTATCTGCTGGGTTTTAAGGATGGTATTCAAGGTCTTCAATGGAGTAATCCGCAGCAAACTTTGGGTGACATGGTCGTTCGCCGCCAAGATGGCATGATCAATTATATTTTGGCCGCAAGCCTTGATGATGGTTTGCAAAATGTCACGCATGTCATGCGCGGTTTAGACATTTTACCTATGACTACCGCTCAAATCAGCATCATGCAGGCAGCTAAGCTACCAGCAATCGATCATTGGTACCATTTGCCCCTTATCTGTAACCCTGACGGACAAAAACTCTCTAAGCAAAACCTTGCACAGCCTATTGATACGGCTCAGCCAAGTAAGCTCATCGCCACTGCCTTGCAACTGCTGCAACAGCGTCATGTAGATATAGATAGCCCTGAACGTATGCTAGCACAAGCGATTAAACAATGGGACAATACGCCTTTACAAGGTAAGGCCTTTTTAAACATACCTAGCCCTTAATATACCTACCTTTAAAAAGCAACAAGCGCCGCTCAATAGCGACGCTTTTATAGTACTGAATTTTGGCTTGGTTGTCTGTCTCTACGTTTAATAAAACGTAACACGTTTTTCTTTAACCTTTACCTGCTTAAAAGTATCGGCATTGACTCTTTTCTATCTCAGGGCTTTCTTTATAAATTTTTAGGAGCAATGCCACCATTATTAAGCTAATAAGCATTGATGAACCACCAAAACTGAAGAATGGCATTGTCAAACCTTTGGTTGGCATCGCACCCATGTTCATAGCGGCGTTAATAATAGTCTGAGCAA
>JARIAA010000031.1 GCA_029264635.1 Psychrobacter sp.
GGATCAGGCGCGAGAGTCTGTATAAGACTTTGCAATCAGAAAAGCCGCGTTTTGATACTATGCTAAAGATTATTGATGGTATGGGGCTGCAAGTTACTCTAACGCCTAAAGCTGAACATTACTCAGAGACTTAGTTACAGTTAGAAAGGAGAAAAGCCAATCATTGTTATCAATGGTTGGCTTTTTTTTGAGCGTCTTTAAATGTGTCTATATAAACGCTTATTTTATTGGCTTTTCAAAATGCAAACTGGCTTCGACTACGATACACGAAGCGGTATTTTTATCTCTTCATAATTTTTTGTTTGAACAATATTAATAGAGCGTTCAAGTACATCTTCAAAACAGGGTCCTTGTATTGCTTCAGCAAAGTTAAGACTATTATGGGCACTATTCCATTCCATTATTTCAACTTGCTCCTCATTGTTAATAGTCACATCCCATCCTATACACTGAACAAATGGATAACTGTTATGAAGATTTTCTACTTCAGTACAAGCATCTTTAAATGCAGGAATAGTGATCCCTTCAAAAGCCACTCCAGTATCAGGATGCTCTTTGGTGCTACTCCAGTCAGCCATATATCCAGTCGTAAAAAGCTCGCCTGTCTGTATATTAATAGCAGTTTTTACTGAATTTGAACTTTTCACGTGTTTAGAGGCATCTTTATTTCTTCCTAATCTAAGACATGCTGCTCTTACTGTTGCTTTACCAGTTGTATCCAGAGCAGTTGTTAATCGTATCGTAGCTCCAGGATGGGGGAATATCTGATTAAAGACATCATGCTGTTGAATTATTTTTTGAAAAACGCCACTTTCTCTTTTTAGCTCTTTACTGCTCCAGCCTTCTTTTTTGAAAAACCTAATACCGTTACCTTCCATTGAGTTATTATCTTTGAAAATTATTTCATCTTCCTTACCAAACAATAACTCAAAAGCCTCATCATCGGATACCACTTGGTAATTAACGGGTTCGATAAAAAAACCTGCATGCACGTACAACAAATCAGGTAACTTTGTCGTTTTCAGTACTCTATTGGTTAAAGGCTTCATCTCACTTTGCAATGAAAAGATTCCTTCTACATCTTTAACAATCACTTCAGGATAATAGTTATTAGGTATCCATCCTGTCTTAAACTCACCTTGCATTGCTGCATATACATACAGCCATGGTGCGTATTTTATGTCACCTAAATATTCTTTAGCGTAGCTATCACACTTTTCAATGATATCAGCAGATAGCTTGCCCTTCTCTTTTTCAATAGTTTTTAATGCTTTGAGGGCATATTTTTTTTGAAATTTGTGATACCGCTGAGTCTTAGCAGATTTAATGGTGTCCTTTGCTAATGCTTTACTTTTTTTTAACATATTTCATAATCCTTTAAATGTAGGTTTTTTAGTAAAACACCGCTTTCGTGATTTTACTCAGCGCTTCGTTGATTTTAAACGTTTTCCCTCGAATACCGGTAATCCCAAACGATTCCAGCCTTTTGGTATGCTTTTCTAAGTATCTATTGGCGTCATCCAAATTGTCAAAGACATAAATGCCGCCCGCTTCTTGCGTCTCCTCATTCTCCGTCCATAACTTATAGACCAGACCGTTCTCATTTGCAATGTCTTCAGCGAGCTCTTTCATTTGCTTATAAAACTCATCACCAAAAGGTCCAGTGTAAGGAAAGTCCATTTGTAAAAGATATTTCATATTTTGTTCCTATTATTTACTAGATATGATGTAGTTAGCAAAACTACATCATATGACATCTTATATTCTGACAAACGAATTTTATATTAACATATTAGACTGTAGACTTTTATTAAGCAAGACGTTAGGGTAAACGCTCTATCACTTACGCTGGTTTATCTCATGCCCAAGCCTACTCTCCTAGCTTCTACTCCTATCAATAACGCGCCTTGGGAAGCTTACCGCAGGCCTTATGTGCGTGATTTAGCTTATGTACTTGCCTGCCCCAATGTGTTGACTCAGTGGCTCGACTTTACACCGCACCAAAACACTCACACTATTGCAGTGCATAGTCGCGAGTTTTGGCTTGCACAGTTTGAGGCCTATAAAGAACGTATGAATGAGCTAGATACGACAAATGGCTATCAGGAATTAACGCGTTATTTGCTCAAACGTCCTAGTCCCAATCGTTTAGGGTTTCACTTTGAGGGGTTAGTATCATTTTGGTTAGAAGATGGGTTTGCGCGTAAGTTGCATCCATACGAAACGCTCGCTAATAACGTGCAACTGTATAACGGTAAGCAGACCATTGGCGAGCTGGATTTAATCTTATATAACCATACAGAAAAGTTAATCGAGCATTGGGAGTTAGCGATAAAGTTTTTCATGGGATCACCTCCTTTTGCACCCGTAAATTGGATTGGTATCAACTCCAACGACAATTTAGAGCGTAAAATGACTTATATGCAAACTAAGCAGTTTCGCACGGTGTGGGTAGAAACCGACAATCATGGACGAGTGAAAATTGATAAACGTTATGGCGTGATAAAGGGGCGATTTTTTATGCCTATGGACATAACCAACTTTACTCATCCTGATTGGCTGTCAGCAAGCTTTCCGCTGCATGAATGGTGCGATAGGAGCAATAGCATAAATCTTGCAACGCTTGATATAAGTAAGCTACGTCCTGCTCATTATATTGAATGGTTCAGTAAACGCGATTTTTACGATGATCGGTATTCGTAATTTATCTGCTCTAAAGACGAACAACTAAAAACAGGATTATACTTTGAAGGCAATAGACCAATCGTTATTTACCCTGAACAACGTCATAGCACAACTGATAAATTTTAATATTGTAATCTAAGGTATTTGCTTGTTCTGATATTGCCAATACCAATCGGCTGTTTCTTAATTAAAACGCCTAAGATAGTCGTCACGCTAAACCATAGTTAATAGGACTATCCGCTAGTTGTACATTTGACGACGCGTAACCTTTAGCATAAGCGTGCTTACCAGAATCTAGAGGCGTATCCTGTCATCAACATCTCAAATGCGTATTGTTATGTTTGAAATACCATACTTTATGTCGCTAAGATACGTGCTCATATCTAACCTAAAGCAATGAAGCTGTTGTCAGTGAATTTGGTATTTATAGCTAACGTTATATTGAGTATCTAAAATAGCTCTACCCGTGATATATAATTTTTTACCATTGACGCTTGCATTTAGGCCTTGTGTCAAGCTTTTACACTATCAGTAAAACGATTCACCATTAATATTTTTCAATGACTTGTATGAGCTCATATCTGAGCATATCCACAGTCGGTAAACGCTCGGCATGAAACCGTACGATTGGAATACCCGCGCTGGCTAGTGCTTTGTCTTTTTTATCGTCCGCCTTTTGTCGTGATTTACTACTGTGTGTCCAGTCATCAAGCTCGATCGCCACTAAGGTCGTCTGCGTATCAATATCGACGATGACATAATCAACGCTTTGACGACAAATACGATTGAACCAAAAGCTGCGCTCGGAAGTTTCTTCACTATTAGGAGCGATAATACGAGAGAGTTGGACTTGGACAAAAATATAATATTCTGGTAATGCTTCTTTGAGCTTATGAAAGAATATAACTTCGGTATCAGTCATGATAGGCATGCAAGCAAAGGGCCAGATAGCCAAGTCATCACCGCGCACAGGCGGCGAATCTGGTTCAACGATTTTACTAGATTGACGTTTTGACAACAACTTTGGTAGTGCAATGATTCCTAAAAATCCTACCGCCAATACCAAAAATACCACGCCAAATGACATAATTTTGCCTTATAAAACTTTATGATGGCTACCTCTAGCATCTAAGTAGTCCACCACGACGTGACAATCATGGTTGATTAGCACGTGATACAAGAAAAGATAAACGAATAGTAAGTAACACATATACTATCCGAGCCGCTCATTATCTACAATTTATAAACCACAAAACACGACAATCGTTGTCGTGTTCTAAAATAGAAGTACCCATGAAACTATGATTTAGATATGCTCTTATCTTTAGATACAAACCAACCAAAGATCAGCACTTAAATAAAGATCGTAGTAAATTTTTACTTTAACGCCAGTATAAAACCCAAGCGCTAGAGGTGTCGACCTCAGGATCCGTATTGAGCTTATCTTTTAGCGCCAAAGCTGCAACTTTGCCACGCTCAGGACCAACAATAACTCGTACACCGCGACTGGTAGCACTGGTCTTAACCTGATAGCCAGCTGACTTAAGTTTTTTGGCAACCTCATCAGCAGAAGCCTGATTATTTGCTAAAGCAACCTGCACGCCAAAGCTACCTTTGGCATCCGTTTCTTTCACTTCTTTGCGCGCCGCATGTAATTTTTCTTGCGCCTCACGCTTGGCATCAGCGGATTTTTGAGCGGCAGCTGCTTCACGCTCTAAGCGCTCAATTTGCTTACGTGAAGGGATCGTTAATGCTTGTCCTACTTGTAAAGAAGTCGACAAATTTATGTCATTGGCCTGCGCTAAAGCTTCAACTGGCACATTGTACTGGCGCGCCAGTTTTATGAGTCCATCGCCTCGCTTTACTGTATAGTCGGTTGGAGATTTAGGCGCAGCTTGTTTGGCGGCTTCAGCCTTTTTTTCGTCTTGTTTTTTTAGCTTAGCTGCCGCTTGTTCTTCTAAATTTTTCTTATTATCTTCCTGTTTTTTAGCCTCTGCCTCCGCTTTTTTTTCAGCGTGAGCTTGCTTCTCTTTTTTAGCCTTAGCCTCTGCATCGGCTTGTTTTTTGGCATCCGCTTGCTTCTGACTATCGGCTAGTTTTTTGGCCTCTGCGTAAGCTTTTTTTTTCGCTTGTTTAGCAGCTTTCGCCTCATTATCTGCTTGCGTAGTTGCAGTCACGGTATCAGTACGCGGTTCTACGTTTGGCGTAGTGACAGCACCTTCTGTATTTTTTACCGTGTCTGAGCCCTCATTATCAGCTTCAACTGGCGTGGAATTGGCAACATATTGCTCATTCTCAGCTCGAGATTTGGCAAGCGCTTTGGCTTCTGCACTTTCTTGCTCTGCCAAAAATTGCTGCGCACGCCTCTCTTGCTCAGCAACACGAGCTGCACGCTCTTTTTGCTTTTCTGCCAAGATACGTTTTTCGGTATCGATGTCCGTAGTCAAGGGTGATGTTGCTACTTGCTTAGTAGAGGATTTTTCAACGATAGCAGTGGGCGCTGCCGGTTTATCACTGGCGCCAATTTGTTGTGCCATGGCATATAACATTACGCTACCGCCTATAATCATCCCGATGCCCAATAAGGCTTGTCTCGAAAAATTCATCCGTTTACGTCTCTTGGTTGGTAAGATTGATTGCTTGGCGTAATAATATCTAGCGCCATCAGTTCAAAAAAGTTGCGTTGCTTTTGTGAAAACGCTTTGATTATAAAACATATTTTTTGTGCTGTCTGCTACCGCATATCTCTTAATAGGATGTTTAAGCACTATCATAAGTTTGAAATAGTGTCCTTTTCAATTTGAACCCACTCTAAGAATCATGATTGGGCACATACAATTATGATCCTATATTAAGTGTAGTAAATGCTTCACCAATGGTGTGAAATGAGCCACATACCAAGATTAAATCTTGTAGCTCACTACCTTTTATAACCGCATTAGTCGCTTGTTGCAAGTCGCTATAGGTATGGATAGCCGTATCTTTTACATGTGAGGACAATGCAGTTTGCAGCGCATCCGTGCTCGCGGCGCGCGGATGATCAATCTCTGCCGTGTACCAATCCGTAATCGGCAGACCCGCAGCCGTCAGACGTTGTACCACCATAGCAATATCTTTGTCACCTAGCATCGAAAATAACAGTTTAATTGTCGCGGACGGCGCGTGACTAACATGCTCCTGCCAAAACGGCAATAATTGTGCCAATAAAAACACAACCCCTTGCTCATTATGCGCCACATCAAATAACCAATGACGCGCCGCAACCTTACGATAATCAAAACGTCCTGCAAGCTTAACCGTCTCTAACGCTTCTTCAATAGCCTCAGCATTTATCGTCAACGTGCTTGCTAATATCGCCGATAGTGCATTGGCAGTATTGGTAAGAGACAATGTAGGACGCGGTAGCTCTAGTGTGACAGCTGCATTACTGTACTGCCATGTCTGCGTATCAACTACACGATACTGAAAGTCGCGCTCTACTTGATAGCATGTAACATCATGCGTATGAATGAGTTGCTGTACGCTATTTGGCATATCGGCAGCGCCATAAATTAGGGTCACATCATCACGTAAAATACCCGCCTTTTCGCGCCCAATATCCTCAACATTATCGCCCAACCAATCGACATGATCGATACCGATGTTGGTGATGACTGCCATATCTGGATCAATAATATTGACCACATCTAAGCGTCCACCCAGACCTACTTCGAGTACCCAAACATCGCAGTCTGCTTCAGCGAATATTAATAGGGCCGCCAGCGTCGTCATCTCAAAAAATGATAAGGTCAAATCGCATTGTAACCGTGCCGCCTCTACTTTGCTAAAGGCAT
>JARIAA010000043.1 GCA_029264635.1 Psychrobacter sp.
GCTCAGCTGATGGCCGTTTGCTGCCTTGCCGATGGAACCAGTACTATTATCGAAAATATCTTTGAAAATCGCTATATGCACGTTCCTGAGCTCAATCGCTTAGGGGCTTCTATTCAAGTAGATGGTCATACCGCCGTTGTCAGAGGCGTCGAGAATTTCACTGCTGCTCCTGTCATGGCAACGGATTTACGAGCTTCTATGTCGTTAGTGATGGCAGCATCTGCTGCTGAAGGCGAGAGCCTAATTGATCGTATTTATCATATTGATCGTGGTTATGAAGATGTGGAAAACAAACTACGCGCTTTAGGCGTTAATATTGAACGTGTCAATTCTAATGATTAATAACGCTAGGCTTTGTTTAAGTGGCTGGTACGCAGCAATTGCACTTATTAATTGATGTTATTCTTTTAATCACCTCGCTTAGGTGAGGTCATCAACCGTACATGGACAAGATGTCATTATGACTGCACAAACCGAACGCCTATCAAGTAGTTTATTGAATGAAGCCGATAATGAATTTAATGGCTTAACCTTAGCCTTATCTAAAGGCCGTATTTTAGAAGAGACGATACCATTGTTGCAGGCAGCTGGCATTGAGCTTCTAGAGGACCCTGATGCTTCACGTAAGCTGATTTTTCCGACTTCAAATCCAAAGGTTCGCGTTTTGATTTTACGGGCAAGTGATGTGCCGACCTATGTAGAACACGGTGCTGCCGACTTTGGAGTGGCAGGTAAAGATGTTTTGCTAGAACATGGTGCCAATCATGTCTATGAACTACTGGATTTACAAATTGCCCAGTGTAAGCTGATGACAGCAGGCGTAAAAGACGCGCCGCTGCCAAATCGTCGTCTACGTATTGCGACCAAGTACGTCAATGTCGCCCGAGCTTACTTCGCTAGTCAAGGCCAGCAAGTAGATGTCATTAAGCTTTATGGTTCTATGGAGCTTGCGCCGTTAGTCGGTTTGGGCGATTTAATCGTTGATGTGGTCGATACGTGTAATACCTTGCGCGCCAATGGACTCGAAGCACGCGATCATATTTGTGATGTCTCCTCGCGTTTGATTGTCAATCATGTAAGCTATAAGCGTAAGTTTGCTTTACTTGAGCCTATCCTAGACAGCTTTAAACACAGTATTGCTGCTTTTTAGGCGCTGTATGCTTTATAAATGTTAAATGCCGATGCTATGAATTATTGATAATATAAAAAGTGATGTTGTGAGTTTTAAAACCAGTTGGGTGCTGTATGATAGACATAGCATGCTACACTGGTTTTTTTACGTTTGTTTGTCATAAAAAATACCTGCATAAAGATAATAAATAAACCAACATCAAAGCTTATATCTAGAGATTAATATTTTAGCTTAAACACAGGATAAGGTCATGCGCCAGTTAAGTACCCAAGATGCCAATTTTGAACAACAGTTAACCGCTTTGCTAGCTTTTGAGACGGTTAATGATACAGAGTTATTAAAAACTGTCGATAATATCATTGCGCAAGTGCGCCATGACGGTGATAGTGTCGTATTGGCGTTGACCCAGCAATTTGATCAGCATCCTGCAACGACGATGCAAGAGCTAGAGTTATCTAAAGATTCGCTTGCTGAAGCATTCGATCATTTAGATGCAGCAGTAAAGACTGCGTTAATGACAGCCGCTACTCGAGTACAGACATTTCATGAACGGCAAGTACAAGAGACATGGCATTATGAAGATGAGCTGGGCAACCGTCTAGGTCAAAAAGTGACTGCGCTTGATCGCGTTGGTATTTATGTTCCAGGTGGCTTAGCTTCTTATCCTTCGTCTGTACTGATGAACGCCATTCCTGCCAAAGTTGCGGGTGTTGGCGAGATCATTATGGTGGTACCCGCTCCAAATGGCGTCTTAAATCCACTGGTATTGGCAGCCGCGCACTTAGCGCAAGTTGATCGTGTCTTTACCATTGGCGGGGCACAGGCGGTTGCGGCATTGGCTTATGGCACCGAAACCATTCCGCAAGTTGATAAAATAACGGGCCCAGGAAATAAGTATGTGGCAGCAGCAAAACGCGCCGTGTTTGGACAAGTGGGCATTGATATGATTGCAGGTCCGTCTGAAGTATTGGTTTATGCTGAAGGCGAGGCCGCCGATCGTAACGATTGGCTTGCCATGGATTTGTTGTCGCAAGCTGAGCATGACCGTGTGGCGCAAGCGATTTTTGTGACAACCTGTCGCGAGCAGCTTCAAGCCGTGGCTGCAGAGATCGAAAAAGCGTTAGCGGAATTACCAAAAGCGGATATCGCTCGTGATTCATTACAAAATCGTGGCGCGCTCATTTTGGTCAAAGACAGACGCGAGGGTATGGCGCTCATTAATCGTATTGCACCTGAACATTTAGAATTATCTGTTGATGACCCTGATGCGCTGCTAGCTAGTATTCGCCATGCTGGGGCTATTTTTATGGGACGTCATACGCCAGAGGCGATCGGTGACTACTGTGCAGGACCCAACCACGTGCTACCGACCTCAGGTACGGCGCGTTTCTCATCGCCACTTGGTGTTTACGACTTTCAAAAGAAATCATCCATTATTTATTGCACTGAAGCGGGCAGTAAGCCTTTAGCAGAGACGGCAGATATCTTAGCGCAGCGTGAGGATTTGGACGCTCATGCGCGCTCAGCACGTTATCGTTATCAATAATAGTGTCTAATCATAGTGTCTAAGGTTTTAATATTTACTTTTGATAGCCTATGCGGCTAATAGTAGGATAACTTATGAGTGAGCAAAAAATAGATAATAGACTGTGGTCAAATACGGCCCGTAACCTGTCGCCTTATGTTCCTGGTGAGCAGCCCCAGCATGAAAACTTATGCAAACTAAATACCAATGAAAACCCATTTCCACCATCGCCAAAGGTGGCTGACGCGATCACTCAAGTATTAGCGCAGCAAGCGGACGAATTGCGCCTGTATCCTGCGCCTGAATCTGACGATTTGCGAGCAGCGCTAGCTCAGCTTTATGCACTTGATAGCCATCAGGTATTTCTCGGTAATGGCTCAGATGAAGTATTGGCCTTGATATTTGCAAGCTTTTTTACTAAAGAGCGGCCTTTATTAGCGCCCGATATCAGCTATAGCTTTTATCCAGTTTACGCACAAACCTTTGGCGTTAATTTGGTGCAGATTGCGCTTGAAAAGGATTTTAGTATCGACCCTGATACGTATCGCCAGCCATGTAGCGGCATCATTATTGCCAATCCTAATGCGCCAACGGGACTATTATTATCGTTAGCCCATATTCGTAAGCTTGCCAGCGAGCATCCCAACGCGGTCATTGTGATAGATGAGGCTTACATTGACTTTGCTCGTATTGATGACGGTAATTCAGACATGCAAGGTTCAGCAGTTAGCCTAATTAATGAGTTTGATAATCTATTGGTCACGCAAACCTTTTCAAAGTCGCGCTCACTTGCTGGACTGCGCGTCGGTATGGCCTTTGGTAATGCCTCCTTAATCGAATCGCTAACCCGTATGAAAAACAGCTTTAACAGCTATCCATTAGACAAGTTGGCTCAAGCTGGAGCCACCGCTAGTATTCTTGATCCTGAGTATTTTAAACAAACTTGCCAGCAGGTCATAGACTTGCGTGAGTCGCTAACTACTCAGCTAATAGCACTGGGTTATCAAGTGCTGCCATCGCAGGCTAACTTTGTGTTTGCTCGTCCGCACGATGGTAAGGCCAAAGAGGTTGCTAGCATGCTGCGTGAACAAGGTATCATTGTACGGCACTTTGATAAGCCTCGGATTCAAGAGTTTTTCGTATCACCATTGGCACGCAGGAGCAGCATGAGCGTTTGATTGGGGCACTACAAATGCTGCAAAATCAAAATAATAGTGCCGATAATGTGACTATTCATTAATTTTTAACGATATTACTGCGCTTGCTGTCTTCTCTCAAGTGAGTTTTATTGAGTCAGGACAGTAAGCAAATTACCCACTTTATCCAGACATTCTTGATACTCAGCCGAGCAATTTGACGCAATCGTAATGCCGCCACCCGCCCACAAGCTGACGTGCCCAGTTGTGACATCAGCTTGTAACGTTCGAATAAGCACGTTCCACTGACCACTACCATCAAAGTTCAGGTAGCCCATGGTGCCGCAGTAAGCACCACGCGGTGCGATCTCTAATCCAGCTATGATTTCGACCGCACGTTTTTTGGGCGTACCAGTAATGGAACCTGCCGGCAGACTACCAAACAATACCGCTAAAGGATGAACCTCTGGTTTTAGCTCAGCAGTAATAGTACTGACCATATGATGGACATTGCTATAGCTTTCAATGTTGAATAACTGTGGCACTTTTACGCTACCCGTTTTGGCGTATTTGCCCAAGTCATTGCGCAATAAGTCCACAATCATCAGGTTTTCACTGCGGTCTTTATCGCTATCAATCAGCTGCTGTTTATAAGCGTTATCTTGCTCAGTATTTAATCCACGCGGCATCGTACCTTTAATGGGTTTGGTGCGTACATGGTGCTTGCCCGTATTATCGTCTTTAGTAAAGGTAAAAAACAATTCAGGCGAGCAGCTTAATAGTTCAAAATCTATACTTTCTAAATACCCTGCAAACGGTGCTTGAGTGTTAGCGTGCAAACTAGGTAGATAATCTAATAACTTATAATCTACGTTAGGCGCTGTATTATCGTTAGCTTCGCTCAAGCAACCTTGCCATGTTTGAGTAAGATTAATCTGATAGCAGTCGCCTTGTTGTAGATAGCGCTGAGTTTGGGTAAAGGCGTGCTGGTAGTCGCTTTTTTGCCATTTGGCGGTTAATGATAAAGGCGTAAGCGGTGCAAGCTGTAGTTTGGTTGTATTATTGCTAGATAACTGATCATCTAGCGCTTCTAAGTAGTTAATAAGCTGCGTTATTACTGGTTTTGTATTATTTGACTTGCTCTCTAAGTTAGTATCTTGAATGTTTAATTGCCATGCTACTTGTGGATGGTTGTTGTCATTATCGACAGTCACAGGCGCTAAATAAATATCGTAGTGACCCAGCACCGCACAAGGCTGCTCGGCTTGCTCAATACCAGCCTTTGGACTCAATGCTTGCGCGGCAATATCATAACCAATAAAGCCCATTAGCCCATGATGGTAGTTTGGCTCGCTTTTTTCTGCTGCAAAATCTGTGTTGCTTTCATACCTTTGGCTATAAGCAATGAGCTCATTTTGCCACTCGCTATAGCTCATATTGCTGCTGGTCGTTACCGCACCTTCTGCACTTACAACATTATGGCGCTGGGTTTTTAGCACCTGATAGCCAGCTGTGGATGAGCCTGCCGTATTAAAAAACACTTGCCAGCTGACTTTGGGCAATAGACCAATGACAGGATACCCCTCATTATTAAGCCAAATGAGTTGCCACGGGATATCGGCATTTTGCGCTAGCAAATAGCGCTGCAATATCGGCAGTAATTGCGCGGCTGATAAGTCACCAAAACGCCAGCGATTAACGTTAATCGCTGGCGTGGATAATGATTCGCTTGATGCAAGCGCTTTTTGCGCTTGGATGGATAACGTCATAAAATAATAATCTCAAAAATAGTTCTAGCATTATAGCTGCTAAGCCTCAAACCTTTTAATAATTAAAGTGGCATTGGTACCACCGAAGCCGAAGCTATTGCTCATAAGGGTGTTCAGCTGAGTTTCACGTAGCTCAGTGACAATATCAAACGGTGCTGCTGCCTCATCAAGATGCTCAATATTAATGCTTGGAGCGATAAAGCCTTCTTGGAGCATAATGAGGCAGTAGATCAGCTCTTGCGCACCAACGGCCCCTAAACTATGACCGGTCATTGATTTGGTTGAGCTAATAGGAGGCACAGAGTTTTTAGTAGCAGAATCAGTGTCTGAGGCAAACACTTTAGCGATGGCTTTAAGCTCTGTGATATCGCCAAGCGGTGTACTGGTACCGTGGCTATTCACATAATCAACCTGTTGTAGTCCTGCTTGCTGCAATGCTTGTTGCATACACCGCACCGCACCTTCGCCACTTGGTGCCACCATCTCGGCACCATCAGAGCTTGCGCCATAGCCGACGATTTCCGCCAAAATAGTAGCACCTCGTGCCTCTGCATGCTCAAGACTTTCAACCACCACCATTGCCCCGCCACCTGCAATCACAAAACCATCACGATCTTTATCATAAGCCCGCGATGACTGTTTCGGCGTATCATTATATTGAGTACTCATAGCCCCCATCGCATCAAACATACAGGACTGTGTCCAGTCTTCAGCTTCACTACCACCCGCAAGTATGACATCTGCTTTACCCAGCTGAATTAACTCGGCTGCATGTCCGATACAATGGGTTGAAGTTGCACAAGCAGAGGAGATGGAGTAGGAGACACCTTGAATTTTAAGACCAGTTGCTAGCGCCGCCGATACTGAACTGCTCATCGTTTTAGGGACTGCCATTGCACCGACACCGCGCAGCCCCTTTTCGCGCATAGCATCAACGGCAGTCACTACATCCTCTGTCGATGCGCCGCCTGAACCTGCGACTACCCCAACACGCGGGTTATGGTTAATGGTCTCAAGCGTCAATCCAGATTGCTCGATGGCCGCCAATGCGCTGACATAAGCATAAAGGCTGGCATCACTAAAAAATCGTTTTAACTTACGATCGATACCACTTGTATCTAGCGCTGTCTTGTCGATGCTACCACTAACTTGTGATTTAAATCCGTGCTCAGCGTAGCTTTCATTAAAAGTAATACCAGATTGCCCTTGTTTAAGTGCAGAGGCAACCGTAGCTAAATCATGTCCGATACAAGAGACAATCCCTGCCCCAGTGATAACAACTCGGCGCATATTCTATTCCTTATGATAATATTGGTTCGCTATATTTTTCTACAATAACTTATTGTTAAACAATTTTGAGACTACCGTCTAAAGGATACATAGAGCTCACCCTATAACTACAACTGTACAATTGGTTTTATGGGGATCTTTTAAATCATAATTATAACAGTGATGGACATGGTAGTCAGGCTAAAAACTGCAAAATACTTGACAGATAATAGATAATAAGATGGAAAAATCCTACTTTGAGATACAAATTTTGCAATATTGATAACATTGTTCACACTGACATAGAACTTCTAATGTCGCTAAAATGACGGCTCAAGCATCTATATAAACGCTTATCGTTTTTAGTTTTATTAGTATGCTTTAGTAGATTCTCCAATCTGTTACAGATAGCAGCACCTTATATGGGTCTGTCAAATCTAAATCTACATTTTTTAATTATCATCTTAAGGATATAACGATGGCAAAGCGCAGCACTCTTTCTCAAGGTATTAGTACTCTCAGTCATTTTACGCGTAATAATCTTGAGCGCATAGGCTCTTTAGTTGATAGCGCTAATGCTAAAACAGGAAAGCCACGTCAATATAAAGCGGTAAATCTAGGTGATGAAGATTATCAACAGGATTTATTTCGTGAGCAGACTTTAAAAACTACGCAGCAACTGCTGGGTACACGCTTTGCTACCTATGGCAAATATGCTAAAAAGGTTGTACCTAATAGTGTGTTTCAGTCAGTCGTAGATGGTGCATTTGTACAAGTGGCAAAATTGGCAGCAAACTGGAGTCAAATAGATCTACCAAACGAGCATCGTTTTGCTAATATTGCTTCATTAGATGATGAGCAGCGTTACGCGCTAGCAACTGATATTGCCAATCAAAATAGAGCCTTAGCGACTTTAGGCGGTTTGACAGGTTTAGCAGGATTGCCAGGTCTCTTGGCTGATACATTATGGTTATTGTTGGTATCACTACGTTCTGTTTATCAATTGGCTGCTGTATATGACAAGCCACTAACAGGTAAGCAAGGCGTTAAAATGGCTTATGAGCTACTTGCTAGTGCAGACTTAAGTAAAATGCAAGAAAAGCAAGCACTGCTAGCAGGTCTTGGGGTAGGTAAGGGTCTGCTCGATAATGCGCAGAGCCGCGGTTTACATAGTGAGCTTAAAAATCTCGGTCTTAAGAATCAAAACGTCAATTTCTTTGCTGAGCAAATAGATAATATTGCAGGGCAAGTGGGTATCGATTTAGACCAAATTAATCTGTCATGGATACGTCGTTTCTTGCCAGTTACTGCGGTTGCTGTTGGCATGCACTATAATAGTCGTCTGATTGATGAAGTATTGGGCGTGGCTCAAGCAACTTTTGCGCCAGAGCCAAAACTTGCTAACCACTTTATTACTGATGATGGCAGTAACGAAGAGCAGGTCAAAAAAAGTGCGGACAACAACGATGAGCAAGAGAACAATGCAGCTGACAATCCAAAAAAGGACGTAGAAGAAGCCGACGCATCTAAAGATCATGAAAGCAAAGCTAACGAGACAGAGAACAAAACACAGGAAGAGTCTGTGTCAAAAACCACTCATGAAGAATCCGTGGATGAAAACTACAAAAAAGCTCAGGCAAGCACTAAAGATTAAAACCTTATGGATTTATCAAGAGTGCAGGTTATC
>JARIAA010000081.1 GCA_029264635.1 Psychrobacter sp.
CCTCAGCCCCAACTTCGATGTGATAAAAGTCTATAATAACTCGTCAAACTACGCATTGGGCGTCAGCTTGTTAGGCAATGCTATCGTTGGAAAAAGTGGCCTAAGAAAGTCGTGGCCGCGCTATGAGCGTCCATTATCAACATCACAAGTCACCCGTTTGCAACAGCGTTTAACCAGTGCAGGCTATGATACCAAAGGCACTGACGGTATTATAGGCACCAATACTCGCAAAGCATTTCAGCGCTGGCAAGCGGACAACGGTCAAACACCAGACGGTTTTATCAGTCAAAATACGGCCTCATCATTGACCAGCTGGTGAAGTTACATCTTGTATCTTTTATCGTTAGTGCATCTCTAATGGCTATGCAACCGTTGTATATCCAATACCTAAATTAAGTAAAGCTATCGGTTTTAAAATAAACTGGTTTTAAAATTTTAAAGTGCTTTGGCAATAGTATAAAAAGGCTAGCAACTATTATAATTTGCTAGCCTTTTTTTACATTCATTTATGTTTTTATTAATGTAACGCCGCCTAAACACTCAACTTTAATTTATTATTTATGAATCTATTTGAGATAACAATTTAGAATTTATGAATAATAGAATTATAATGGTAAAAAATTTTATTTGTGTTCGTTTAAAAATTTAAATAATAAATATATTTTTATAGCATAACTATACAAGCTCGTCAGTATAACTAAAATACTGTTTATTTAAAATAAATATCAATTAAATATTGCCTTATTTATTAATACTACAATATTTATAGTTCTACTTCTTCTTGCGTGATGGCTACAATCTTTATAGGGACAGCATATAGCCATTTGGCACCCGTTGAACAGATAAAACTGTCAGCATCAGTAGATACAATACAAGTGGTAAAATCATTATTTTCAAGGTCGGTGACAGCGCGCTCGTCGCTTTCATCATCTACTGCACACCATATCTCTGTGTGACCATTTTTTAACATTGCACGAGTTAATAGGCTACCAGTTAGTTTGTTATTCATATCACATGCCTTAGTTTTTTGTTTTTTATATGAATTAAGAGACTTGTTGGGTCTCAGCATTTTATTTTTCTACAATAATATTTTTTGTTTCTATTTGATAAGTTAAAGACCTCTACCCTTTTTAATAAGTGACTAAAATTTTTTGTAGGAAAATTAACTAATTACTACTGTAACAAAATCAATATCTATTGCGCTAGTGCTTATTACTCAGACTACATGAGCGGTATCATTATTATCCTGATTGGTCACATCAATTCAAAAAACTATCATCTATTTTCTTGCATACAACCTGTCTATAACGATATGTGAAAGCATATTCAATAATGGAATTAATGATTGAAATTATTTACTCTTTATCTTCATAAAATCCATACTTTCGCAAGTATGTTTTATAGTCAATCCTAAATAAAATTGGCATATTTCATCTCACGTGCTGCTGATATTTGAGATTAACTGTAGTGTGCTCAAAATAAAAGAGCTATAAATATTATAGCGGGCATAAACACGACTCAACATATCTAGAATTCTGCTAAAATAGCGCTCATGACAGATCTCAAACTCCCTGCTCCGCGTAAGATTATTCATCTTGATATGGATGCTTTTTATGCCAGCGTTGAACAGCGCGATTTTCCGCAATATCGAGGTAAACCTTTGGTCGTTGGCGGCGATCCAAGTGGGCGCGGTGTCGTGGCAGCCGCCAGTTATGAGGTGCGTAAGTTTGGGGTACGCTCAGCGATGTCTTGCTATGAAGCACGTAAGCGTTGTCCAGAAGCGGTATTTGTCTTGCCTAGATTTGATGTTTACCGCGCGGTTAGTGCTCACATTCGTACCATTATGTATAGTTTGACGTCGCAAGTTGAGCCATTATCCCTAGATGAAGCCTACATAGATGTGACAGGTCTGCAAACACACAAAGGCTCAGCGACCTTGATGGCTAACTGGTTGCGCGCGCAAATTTTAGAGCAAACGGGACTGACAGCATCGGCAGGTGTGTCGTTCAATAAAATGCTGGCGAAGATAGCATCCGATATTAACAAACCGAATGGCACTGCTATTATCACACCAAACGATGCAGAGGCATTTATCAGCACCTTGCCCATAGAGCGTTTTCATGGAATTGGTAAGGCAACCGCCAAGCGATTGCATGCTATGGGGGTCAGCAGCGGTGCTGATTTGCGCAAGATTCCAGCGGCACAACTGGTTAATGAATTTGGTAAGCGTGGGCAGTTTTACCATGATATCGCTCATGGGCGTGACGAACGGCCAGTGAAGTCTGAGCGCCAGCATAAATCGGTTGGCTCTGAAACCACTTTTAGAGACAATTTAAATAATGATGCAGCACTGCGTTTGCAAATCTATGAACAAAATGCGGATGCGTTTAGACAATTGACCAATAAGCAGCTCACTGCCTACACCATTACGCTTAAAATAAAATACGCAGATTTTACCCAAATTACGCGCTCACATACTCTATCTACTGCTTTTATCAGTGCAGAATCGGCACATTATTGGCTAGACCGTCTTTTTCTAGACATACCACGTAGTCTACCTATCCGCTTAGTAGGAGTGACTTACTCCTCTTTGACACCTGCGGCTCAAACACTGCCCCAGCTTAACCTCTTCTAACATAAGCTTTTCACTTGAATTAGAGAATAAAAATACATTTATCGCTTAGGCTATTTTATTTTGCTAGTCCTTACGTTTATTAGTGCCATGAGGAATGCCTCATAATAGCATTCTGTTTCTGCTACACTTATGTCCAAAATTTCATCTACTCAACGATACATTTACTATGACCAATCTTACCGCCAAACCTGCCAATACGACTCTGCCTAACCGCGCCCATATCAATCATGTCGAAAACGACGATACAGATGGTCCATTAACTCATCTAAGCGTGGCGGATTATAACTATGAGCTACCAGACCATCTCATCGCCCGTTATCCTCTAGCTAAGCGCTCAGACTCTAAACTTCTTTACTTGCCTACTACCGACCAAAAAAATCAAACCAGTGTGCCACAAGATCATTTATTTACTGCACTGCCCTCCTTGCTTGAGGCAGGCGATTTAATTGTTTTTAACGATACTAAAGTCATGAAAGCGCGTTTGTTCGGTACAAAAGATACAGGAGGGCGTGTTGAAGTACTGATTGAGCGCTTGGTAGATGGCTCAAATTTAGACATCGATAGTGACAATTTTGGTATCGATAGTGATGAACGGATAGCACACAAGCATATGGCTCTATGTCATGTTAAAGCCAGTAAAGCCCCAAAGCTTGGCCAGCAGTTATGGCTAGCGGATGGACATATGCACTGCAAGATGATTGGCCGCCAAGACAATTTATTTATCCTCGCTTTCGATGCGCCTATTCTTCCTGATCTAGAGCTTTACGGTGAGCTACCTATACCACCTTATTTCGAGCGTCATGCCGATGCTACGGACAATACTCGTTATCAAACAGTATTCCATGATCCTGCCAAACTTGCCAGCGTTGCTGCCCCGACAGCCAGCCTGCATTTTGATGAAACCGTTCTGGCAGCTTTAGCCAACAAAGGCGTTAACACTGCTTTTGTCACCTTGCACGTTGGCGCAGGCACATTTGCCCCTGTAAAAACCGAAAACCTTCTCAATCACACCATGCACAGTGAGTATGCAAACCTGCCACAAGCAACGGCAGATCTGATCAATCAAACTCATGCAAATGGCCATAATGTCATTGCTGTTGGCACGACTGTTGCACGTGTTCTTGAGACCGCTTATCAAAAAACAGCCTATGATGAGCAGTTTGTAGCCGCTTGGGCTGGAGATACCGATATTTTTATTTATCCTGGCTTCAAATTTGGCGTGATTGATCGGCTATTAACCAATTTTCATCTGCCCAAATCTACCTTGTTGATGCTGGTATCAGCATTTTCAGGCAAAGCAAATATTGAGCAGGCTTACCAGCATGCGATTAACAATCAATATCGCTTTTTTAGTTACGGGGATGCCATGTTATTAGATAAGAAGGCATTTTAACGATAATGGATTTTGCTCATTGCTATTAGATGGTGTGTCCTCTTTATAGCTCGCTTTACAATGAAGACACGGCCAGACAGTAATACGACACCCTAAATCCTATTTTATTAAAAATATGGCTATAAACATAAGTCACTATAAACATAAGTCATTATAAACATAAGTTACTATAAAAGGGCTGCGCATGTCTTGGCATTTACCTCATCGATTGACCAAAATCCATTATGCAGTGTCAACCGCGCTACTTTGCTCCATGGGTTCTGTCGTCTTGTTGCCCGTTGCACAAGCAGCAACGATGGGTAAAACGACGATCACCTCGGCTCAACATGAACCTCTAACAGCAGTGATTGCAGTCTCTGACATCAATGCTAAAGATTTTGTGGCCAGTCTTGCAAGTCCTGCCGTTTATCAACAAATGGGACTGACACCGACGACCTCAATGTCGGTACGATTTGTACCGACCTCTGCCACCGCTGGTCAATTGCTGATTAATACATCACAGCCTGTATCCATGCCATTTGCAGATATTGTGATTGCTATTGACGATAATGGTCAGCGCAATATGGTGCCTAAGACACTGCTGATGCCTCTTAGCCATCATGCTCCAACCAAACAGTCGAATCTCGCGGTTGCAGGTGCAAAAAAACCAAACTTACCTGTCGTATCCGATCCTATCTCTAAGCCGCTGAGTGTCAAAAATGGTGCACCGCCGCCGCTATTGACGACATCTAATGTACAAGAACCAGTAAAAGCATTATCTGATACCTCTTTGCCTCGTACAGCGGTGCTTAGTAGCACGTTACCAGTTATCAGTGTTACGACCTTACCCCCATTAAAAAGATCTTCAACATTAAATGCATCAGTGATGAATTCTCAAACCGTTAGAGCAGCTAGTACTATTGACAATAGCTCAAGTAACAGTAGAACAAATAACAATAGCACTTTGAGTAATACGGACTCAGTAGGTAGTAGTATTAATGCAAAAACATCAGATAGCTCAAACATAAATAATATCGCAAATCCTAGTATGCCCCCCGCAAACACCACTGCTAACAGCCGTAGCGATCAAGACAGTAGCGTGGCTGACAACAGCGCGCTTGGCACTAGTAGCAGTAGCAATAAACAAATAGATGGCTTAAACATACAAGTGACGCGGCAGATTCAACTCAAAAAAGATGCCAGTAACGATAGCGAAAATATTCCATCTCCTGTTGCAAATAGCAGCGCAGCTACCAGCATTGCATCCAATACGGTGATACCTTCTAACGCCACTCAAAGCGATGCTCATGTAGCGGACGTGCCCTCTGTATTAGGTAGTATAGATGATGCAACGAACAATTATGCTGTACAGCGCAATGATAGCTTATGGACCATCTCACAGCAGATTGCACAGCAAAACAATCTTGATGTGTCAATCGTGATGAAGCAGATCAAAGCGCAAAACCCTGAAGCTTTTATTGCAAAAAATGCCGACTTGCTAAAGGCAGATGCCAAGCTTAGCTTGCCAAATTATGACATCGTGCCTTCACAGCAAAGCCTACAAGTTGCTATTGCTGCCCAGAGACAACGGTATGTGCAAACTCAGCAGCCTGATGATAAAAAGCTTGATAAACAAAAGAATGATAAGAAAAAACCAACAGCAAAATCTACCAATGCTGTCAATGTAGTAGCGTCAAGACAAACGCCTATCACAAAAAAGGCTGCCTCTACTTTTTCGGAAAAACCCACCAAAACCATTACTAAAACTTTACCAAAAGCACGTTTTTCTGTCATTGCTCCTGGTCGTCATGGTAGCGCGGATGGCACCCAAAGCAAAGCGGCCGCAGCGACTGGAAACGGGCTGAGCACAGACATATTAGCGACTCTCAAATCAGCGCGCCAACGCACCTCTGAACAGTCCAAGCGGGTGATAGCTACCAATAGCACGCTCGGTAGCTATGCCAAAAAGTTACAACTACAAAATCAAAAACTGGCTGAGCTTGAAGCTCGTCTCAAAAAATTACGTAATCAATAATTGCCTAGCTGTTCAGCATAAGGTGCTGTAAACAGTGTTCGTAGGCTTGGGAGTATTTATGAATAGTATGTTATATATCATTGTAGGTTTAGTGGTCATCGTATTGATAGCCGTAGTGGTACTGCGCAAAAAAAAGGGACAACAGCCGCCCTCACAAATGACCAAACCAGCTGATAAAAATCTAGCGAATAACCGCTCAGTGGCAGCAGTCAACAAAGAATCTCCCGTATCTAACCCATACTCCTCTCCTAAAGATACTCATAAAGCAAGCCAGCAACATGCTACTCAATTTGATCTTGTAACCGTTGCTCAGCGTTTTATGGATCAGCAGCGTTATGATAAGGCCATTGAGACCTTAGAGCGTGGATTGATAGAAGAACCTCAAAATACTCAGCTATTACTCAAACTGTTGAATATTTATGCTATCAACAATCAATTTGATGATTTCAATAAAACTTATAACCTTATTAAGTCGTTTGATGATAGCGCAGGGATAGGCGAAGCCGATCAGCTCAAAGCATTGCTTGAGCAGGAGCAGACACAAAATCAGGTAGTAGAGCCTGAGACTAATGTTGATTCTGCTTTTGAAACGCTAGATTTTGATTTGTCTACATCATCGTCAGCTACAAAAACCCCATCTACTTCAAGCACAGACAATGTAGATGAGTTGCCAGCCCAAAGCGCTACCATGAGCGTACAACAACAAGGTTCTGACGATAGCTTTGATCTCATTTTAGAGGATTTGGGCACAACAGAGTCAAACGCCAATAAGGACAATGACTTTAATATAGCTACAGAGACAAGTTTCGATGAAACAAGGGCAGAGCCTGTTGTCAGTGAAGAGCCAAAAGCTACCAGAAACATCAATGTAGATGATGACTTTACACTCGATTTTGATCTGATGTCAGCTGATAGCAGCTCAGCAGAATTAAACGTTGTAGATGTTGCTCAAGTACAAGTTGTAGATGATGCTCAAGTACAAGATGGTCAAGCACAAGAGATCGTCTCAGACGATGACTTTGCATTAGAGCTTGATAACTTAGTGACAGAAACAAACCGTACTGAGGCTCTCGAGAACAGTCTAGACATTGACAGCGAAGATTTTGCGCTACTGTTAGAAAATGCAGATAATATAGCTATTGAAGACAGTATTAATGACAATGCTAGTAGCACTTTTGATATCGATGTTGAAGACACGCCAGCGCAAATTGAGACTCTAAGTACCAAAGGTGCATCATCTGCTAACGATGCGACACAACCAACATTCAGTGAAGTCTCGGACACAGATATATCTTTGTTTGATGACGCAGATGCTACTGATAATACTGCTTTTGATAATATAGCATTCGATGACGCAATCGCTGATGATAGTACCTCGGTAAATGAATTTGATCTTGAGTAAAATGCAGCTTCACCGACGGCTACCATGCCAGTAGAGAGTGAAAGTACGGCAAACCTTTTTGAAGATGATGTTGCTGATAATAAAGACGATAATTCGAATGCAGCTACGCCTGTTGATCCCACTTTTGCCGCTCAGTTTGCCAAAGATTTTGACTTTGTTAATACTTTAGATAGCAGTCAAGTCACTTTGGATTTGGCAGGTCAATATTTGCAGCTAGGTGAATACGATAGCGCCAAACGCTTGCTTAATGAGGTGATTACTCAAGGCAATAGCACGCAGCAGAATCAAGCGCAAGAGATGCTCGCGCGCACCGCTTAATATAGAATAAGGGTTTGTAAGATTTTATAGGTTCTCAGTTTGTAGTCGATTGACATTTAAAACCTCAGTCTTACTAGCCTCAATCTTCTGTTACTCAGCATAATGTCAACCTCTTCTACAATCCCATTGTTTAATCACAAGCATCTTATGAAAATAGGATGCTTGTTTCTATTTTACGCTTTATCATTTATATTACTCCTACCCTTACTTATCTTTATTGCAGTTATCTCATGTCATTATATTCAGCATCATCAAGTCGCCCACTCAACGCTATCCAGCTTATCTATGCTGGTGGCACTTTTGGCAGTTACGGACGCCCCTTAGCCCCTTTAGACGCTGATGTTTTCTTACCTACGCTACAAAAGCTACTTGCCAAAGATAGCCAAGTCCATCATCTGCCAGATATCACTTGGTTAAAAAACACATTAATCAAGGACAGCAGTCAGCTGACGTCAAACGACTTTGTGCACTTTTATAACTTATTATTAGATGCCTATGCACAAGGGCATCGGCAGTTTGTGTTAATCACTGGTACCGATACCTTAAGTTATCTTGGGGCGTTTTTAGCGGAAGCTTTTGCAGGCAGTGATATCTGTATAGTCGTGACTGGTAGTATGCAGCCGTTGTTAGATAGCGATGTTTTACAGACATATAGTGTTGATGCCGGTAGTGACGCATGGAGTAATCTGAGCGAATCTCTACGCTTAGCCGCAGCGGGAGAGTCTGGTGTTAAGATAAGCTTTGGTGGCGAGTCTTGGCCTGCTCAAACGGTGCAAAAAATCCACAGTCACGACTTTATGGCCTTCACTGGGCACACAAGAGCAGGTTATCCCAATAATAGTTATATCAAGCAGTTACCTATGACGCGTCGACAGCACTGGGTTGATGACCAAATGGCTGTTATAAAGGATATTCAGGCACGTGGTGAAACAGCGCATATTCATGCCATATATTGTCTGCCTAATACGCCTAATATATTAAGTACGCAGTTAGAGGCACTATTAAGTCAGCCGCCATGTGGAATAATCTTCTTAGGTTTTGGCGCAGGTAATGTTCCTTATTCAACAGAACTAGCGGCGGCATTACAACATGCCTATGAGCACGGTCATATAGTGGTATGCGCCAGCCAATGCCCCTTTGGCGGGGTGAGTGACAATTATGCAGCGGGCAGCTGGCAATACGATTACCATGTGATTGCTGGTGGGCGCTTAACCATTCCATCTATCTATGCAAGGCTGTTATGGCTGCTACTGAGATATGATACACCAGCGCGAAGACGGCAGCGCTGGACGCATAGTGTCAATCAATCAGGAACGAGCATTAAAAAACGCTAAATGCAATCGTTAAATAATAAAAATGTACCCAAACCCTACCTCTATGACCAAAGCTGAGAGACCAATGAACGCTGCGCAACCAGACACACCTACTTATACTTTAGCGCTCGCCATCGAGTTTTTAGGAACAAATTATCGAGGCTGGCAACGCCAAAAAGACGTGCTGGGCGTACAAGAGGCATTAGAAAAAGCGATCAGTACTGTCGCCAACGAACCTGTGGAAGTCATCGCAGCAGGTCGTACTGACGCAGGTGTCCATGCTAGTAATATGATTGCGCATTTTGTCACTCGTGCTTACCGTCCAGCCCATAATTGGCTGCGCGGTGTCAATAGTCTATTACCTGATGATATTGCTCTACGCTGGATTCAGCCCATGCCAGCCGATTTTCATGCTCGTTTTAGTGCTATCGCTCGCCGTTATCGCTACATCACACTCAACCAAGCGGCACGCCCAGCTATACTCAACCACCAAGTTACCCATATCTACGAGCCGCTAGATTTAGCGGCAATGCAACTTGCAGCGGCTGATATTACAGGAACTCATGATTTTAGCAGTTATCGTGCAGCAGCTTGCCAATCCAATCAGCCTATACGTACGGTTAGTCACGCCAAGCTTTTCGCCCATGGCGCCTTTCTTGTCTTTGATATTCAGGCGAATGGTTTTTTGCATCATATGGTACGTAACCTAATGGGTACGCTCTATGCCATCGGGAGACATGAGCTAGAGCCTACAGCTTTCTTGACTATTCTAGCAAAAAAAGATCGTACCATTGCTCCGCCGACGGCATCTGGCGATGGACTGTACTTTATCAATGCTTATTATCCTGAGCACTACCAGCAACTTCTGCCGCCAGCACCTTTAACCCCGCTTTGGCTAAATCTGCCTGACTGATGTTAATGGTTGACGGATATACATAACGCTCACACGCTGTCAAGTAAAAACAATGATTTGTTGCTTTAATGACGAAATTTACGTATAATATGGGCTTATTTTTCACTGATTGATATAAATTATGGCCAAAGACGATATTATTGAATTTGAAGGCGAAGTCATCGATACCCTTCCAAATACGTTGTTTAAAGTTCGTTTAGAAAACGGACACGAAATTATTGCTCATATCTCAGGAAAAATGCGTAAGCACTATATTCGCATTTTGACTGGCGATAAAGTTAAGGTGGAGATGACGCCTTACGACTTAACTAAAGGTCGCATTACTTACCGCGGTAAGAACTAATTTTTTGTCTGTAATAGAGTTGCCTTAGGCACTAGCCATTTGACGAAAAGCTGTTGCACTAATTGACAGATGAGCAGGTTATCTATTTGATGTAGATGCTCTACTTGATAATAACAAAAATGATACTTTGTCCACTGCTATCGTTTATATAGTCGATAGTAAATAAAATGGATAGATTGTCTAATAACTCGAAACGGGTATAAATTTTTCTAGCTTGCTGTAGCTAATCAGTAGAAGCTGCAAAATCAATATCAAAAATACCGCTAATCTTCAGCGGTATTTTCGTTTATGGCGTTCGGTTTTTACTTATGAGAGCTCTTATGATCATCAAATAAATTTTAAGAGAGTAGTCCCTCTGATACTGTCAGGTAAAACTATAAGAATCCGCTTATTTTATGCGATTCATATCATTTAAATTCCACTGTCGCATCATTTTTGATAGTCCCTAATAACGCTAACGCATCCCAATTGGTTAATCTTACGCAGCCTGATGATGCTTGTCTGCTGATGCGCTCTGGATCGGGCGAACCATGAATGCCATAAGAAGGTTTACTCAGCCCTATCCAAACCACACCTACTGGATTGTTCGGTCCTGGCGGAATAATAACCTTACTGCCATCTTTACCTGTGTAAGTATAGTTAGGCTCATGGACTTTGACTTCAACCGTATGCGTACCCGTCGGTGACGGTGTTGCTGTACTACCAACTGTAGTTGGATAACTAGCGACTAGGTTATCCTGCTCGTCATAAGCATATAGAGTTTCAGTAGTCTTATCAGCGACTACTCGGCTGATAGGCTTAGTATTGGGATTGCCAGGATTGTAAACAGTGATGGTCTCGCCAGCGCTAAAAGTAGCATTTGGGTTAAGCGTTTGCAGATATTTTTCACTCATGTGGAATTTTTCTGCCAAGCCTTCAGTAACGTTTTCATAATACATACCCTCAAGCTTAGCTTTGGCTTCTGCACCAGCGGGAATAGCGACCGTTTTAATATTCACGTCGGCATCACTGAGCTTATAGCGCACCAATACAGGCTGCGTCATAAGCTTTTCGTTCTGTGTCAAAGCTTTCCATGTCTCATCGTTAAGATTGTCTGTTATCTTGAGACCATGAGACTTCTGAAACGCTTGCATAGCCTTAATAGAATTTTTACCCCAATAGCCATCTACGGGTCCGACGCTATTATGATGCCAATTGAGTAAGGCCTGAAGCTTAGTACTCGTACTACGGTTTACCGCTGCCCCCATTTTCCACGTCGCATCATTTACTTTTTGCCCAAACGTAGGCAAATTGTCTGTCGTATACTTGATAGTCGGTAGAAGTTTATTGAGAGTAGTCGCCGTTTTGCTGTTTCCAGTCAGTTTTTGGCTGACTCCGTTAGTGACTGGACTGGCCTCAGTCGCTTTATTGCTGTTGATTTTATTGGTGTTGGTGTTGGTATTGGTGTTGGTGTTAATAATCTGACTATTACTACCTTCATTACTACTATTATTCGTATTAGTAGCAGCTATACTTGGGCTTACAAACAATGTAGCGGACAAACCAAAAAATGCAAGCGCTAAACTTATTTTTGTTACTTGATGCATGATTTTTTCCTCAAATCATTAATAATGTAGGATAAATACGGTAGTTTTTTACGTATTTTTAAAGACATTAAAATCAGAATTATTATTACCATATTATTTCTATATTATTCTTTTGCGAAATATATGTTTTTGTATCTTTCGAACATAGAAGATTATGTCACAAGCTCCTTTTGTAATGTAACTACTTTATGTTAATGAATGCATAGTTTATATTTGTTATGTTAAAACCACCCTGCCAAGAAACTCGGGCTGATGCATACGAATGTATTCTTTAAATTTTACAAGCAAAAAAATCCCATAAACTGTAAGACAGCTTATGGGGTGTGTTTCGTTATGAGTTATTTGGAAGTCAATACATTAACCAATTCAATAAACCTTAATGATGCCTGTTTAAAGGGATACTAATTTGGCCAATACAGCCTCGCCCATTTGTTTACAACCTACTTGTATTAATCCCGCTTCACTACTGTCCAAGATATCATGCGTGCGTAAACCATCATCGAGCACATCACTGACCGCTTGTTCGATCGCTTGCGCTGCTTGCTCTTGTTTAAAGGTATAGCGTAGCATCATCGCAACAGATAGAATTGTCGCTAAAGGGTTGGCTTTATCTTGTCCTGCGATATCGGGCGCTGAGCCGTGACACGGCTCATACATCCCTTTACCATGTTCATCGAGACTGGCTGATGGCAACATACCAATAGAGCCTGTGAGCATAGCCGCTTCATCAGACAAAATGTCGCCAAACAGATTACCAGTGACCATGACATCGAACTGTTTAGGATCACGAATCAGCTGCATACAAGCATTATCAGCATAAATGTGTGATAACGTAACATCGTTATAGTCCGCTTGTTGCATCTCGATCATTGTCTGTTTCCACAGCTCAGTGACTTCTAAGACGTTTGCTTTATCTATCGAGCATACTTTAGCAGGCGTACCCGCTGCTTGTGCCCGTGTTTTTGCCAACTCAAAAGCGACTTTGCCGATACGTTGAATCTCACTGGTGCTATACACCATCGTATTATAGCCTTGCTGCTCGCCGTTTTCTAACGTGCGAATGCCACGCGGCTCACCGAAGTAAATACCGCCTGTCAGCTCACGTACAATGAGTAAATCTAGACCTGAGATAATCTCAGCTTTGATACTTGATGCGTTAGCAAGCTGAGGATAAAGCTTAGCGACACGCAGGTTGGCAAACAAACCAAGCTCACTACGAATCTTGAGGAGACCACGCTCTGGACGTTTGCTACGTTCAATTGCATCCCATTTAGGCCCACCAACAGCGCCTAATAGTACCGCATCTGCTGCACGAGCACGCTTGAGGGTCGCCTCTGGTAACGGCTCACCCGTCTCATCAACAGCCACACCGCCAATCAACCCAGACTCAAGGGTCAAATTTAATGCAAACTTCTTATTAACGGCCTCTAGCACATCAATCGCTTGCGCCATGATTTCAGGGCCAATGCCATCGCCTGCTAACGTCAAAACTGTTGCCATACTAATCCTTGCTGGTAGGTAAAATGGAAATAGACA
>JARIAA010000107.1 GCA_029264635.1 Psychrobacter sp.
AAAGTTTTAGCAGTACGTCCTACCAGAACCACATTGGCCCCTTCTTGGGCAAAACGAATGGCAGTCGCACGGCCAATGCCTGAACCTGCTCCGGTAACAATAACCGTTTTTTCTTTAAAACGTTTCATGATGTTTCATCCTAATGGTTATAAATGATATAAAAGTGAATGTAACATAGCAACATTAGCAAATTGCATTTACAAACTTAATCAATTTACCCTTTAGCTTTCAAAGACTAATGGTAGCTGAAAAGTAGTTATAACGATTATTATAATAACAAGTCGTTATTGTAAAAGCCAAGTTAGTATATTACAGCTAAATTTTTGGCCTAAAAAAGGCAGCCAGAGCTGCCTTTTTATTAGTAGGAATAAGAGACTAACAAAGGTTTATTGATCCTTATTGTAACCATCATCACATACCAGGCCACTACCAGATAAGATGTCTACATTATTGGTGCTAGTATTACTATTGTTGGTGTTGTTGGTGTTGTTGGTACTTAAGTCACTAGTGTCAACCGTGTCAGTACCCAATTTACTCGTATCAGCGGTATCAGTACTCAAGTTGCTCGCTGTTGTATTTGCTCTATCAATGCTAGTCGTCGTTGCACTAGGCGTATTTGCTCGAACAGCGTCAGCCACTTTATCTTGCGTATCGCTGGTCATTTTGGTATGACGAGTCGTTTTTACTTTGAGACCAGTACGCTCCTCGTCCATTTTATCTTGCATTTTACGTAGGAAACGAGCCGCCGCTTCTTGACCACCAAGGCCAAAAGAGAGCGCGAAAGCAACTGCAACGGCACCTAAGGTGAGACCAAACGCGAGGTTAACAATAGAGTCAGCAATACCCATCGCTTTTAGACCCATGGCTAATACTAGACCCATGATTAGTACACGAACGATATTTGCTAAAAATTGTGAGCCTTTTTCAGAGCGCTCAACGACGCCAGCAATGATATTGGCAAGCCAGAAGCCGATGAATAGAATAATAGCACCTAGGATGATATTAGCACCAAAGGCAATAAACATCGTGATGATAGCTGAGATAGGTTCAAAACCAAGTAGGTCAGCTGCTGCAATTGACGCAAATAACATGGCAAAGAAGATAATGGCATAGCCAACAAGATCAGAGATTTTTTTGTTGCCCATGGTTTCTTGTAAGCCAACTTTGGCAGGTAATTGATTGATTTCAGTGTTTTCAATCAACCCTTTGATAATGTTTGCGACCATACGTACTACGTAATAAGTCACGACAAGAATAGCAACTGCCATAAAGATGTTAGGTAGGGCTTCCATGATTTTATTGAGCATATTAGTCGCTGGACGTGCAATAACTTCAATTTTTAATGCATTTAATGCAGCAATAACTGTCGGAATAATAACCACTAAAAATGCTAAAGAACCAGCAATATTGGGTAAGCTGTTTTGTTCACTCAAGCCCGCTTTGGTTGCAAGCGCTTGTACATCAAAAGTAGAAACAAGATTGGTCACAATGCCGCGTACGACTTTAGCGATGATATAACCCACCACAAAGACTACACCGGCAATAAGAATGTTGGGAATAAAGCTAAAGATTTTATCAACCATATTGGTTAATGGGGCAAATAAACCATCAAGCTCTAGTTGACCCAGTACCATTGTCAATACCACCAACAGGATAAACCAATAGACCATATCAGCGATCGTGCTGCTCATCGGCTTGACGCCAGCTTGCGCACTTAAGCGCTCGTCCATTGTAGTTTTTGATAAAGCGGTATTAATAGCTGTACGTGCAACAGTAGCAATTACCCAACCAATAATACCAACCGCGATAGCGCCAATAAGATTAGGAATAAATGCGAGTACTTGGTTGACCATATTTGCAAACGGTGCTGAGATAGAGTTTAAGTTTAGCTGAGATAGCGCGCCTGAGATGGCAATAACAAAGATAAACCAGAAGACAACTTTAGAGATGATCCCTTCTAAATCGTAAGTTTTACCTGTCGATGAGTTCATACGCTGATTGATATTGACCTTGGCCAATACATTGCGCACCAGCGCTGCAATGCCAAGTGCAACGAGCCAACCGATGATGAAAATCAAGATAGCACCAATGATGGAACCGATAGGTCCACCAAGATAGCCATTAAAAGATGCAAACATTGGATTCATCCTGTCCTCCTTTAATTACCCTATACTCATCCATGAAACGCTATTAAGCTTTGTAGATGACTACATGATTATAAAAAATAATATTGTTGTATTTGAAGTAATTCATCATTCTAAAAAGCAGGCCTAGCCACGTAATCTCTATAAGGATAAGAACAACATTAATAGAAAAAATTACTTTAGTTTACTTATCAGGTTAACTAACTCAGCTTAGCTGATAAAATAGGACAATTAAAGATAGAAATATTAACTTCAAGCTATAATTGTGTGATGAGTTGTTATTTTCATGGATAATATTAACAAATACTATACATTATCTCGATAATTTTATTGCAAACGTAGCTCATAAAACTAAGATTTGCTATGATAGCTAGCAATTTATATCTCAATATTTTTTTACAACTCATTCGACTACTCGAGAGCACCATATGAAAAAGATCACTACCTTAACCACGAGTGCGCTGGTCAGCGCCATGTTATTAGCGACAGGTTGTAGCACGAATAACGGCAACCAAGAAAGTGCGAAACCAAGTGTTTCTATCACTGAGCAAAGCAGCGCTCCTGAAAAAGTCGGCTATAGCTTGGGCTTTATGATGGCAGAAGGTAACAAAGAGGCGGTAAAAGACCTGAATCTTGATACGTTTGAGCAGGGTTTTCGCGATGGATATGAGGGCAAAGAATCTGCCTTAACTCAAGAACAAATGGAAGCGGTACTAATGGCGTACCAAAAAGAGCAAGAAGAAAAGTTTGTCGCTGACATGCAAACCAAAGCAGAAGAGAATAAAACGAAAGGCGCTGCATTCTTAGCAGAAAATGCGAAAAAAGAGGGCGTGAAACAGACCGCATCTGGGCTACAGTATAAAGTACTGACCGCAGGCACAGGTAAATCGCCGAAAGCGACTGATGTCGTTGAAGTAAATTACGAAGGTAAGTTGCTTGATGGTACGGTATTTGATAGCTCTTATGAGCGCGGCGAGCCTATTGAGTTTCCATTAAATCAAGTCATCGCTGGCTGGACTGAGGGTCTACAGTTGATGAAAGAGGGCGGCAAATACGAATTTTATATTCCCTCAGACATTGCTTATGGTGAGGCAGGTAACCAAGGCATTGACCCTAATAGCACACTCATTTTTACCGTTGAATTGTTGAAAGTAAAATAATCATGTAGTCAGTTAATTATTTAAAAACGTAAAATAAAAAAAGCCCTTATCATAGTTATAAGGGCTTTTTTTGACGAGCCTATTTTTATAATGTTTTATCGATAAATTTATCTAGAGTATTTTTTGAAACACTTTAGAGTTGCGCCCATTGTTGTATTTTTCTTGCCGCCCTTCTGGTAAAGCACTTGCATCAACTTCAGCAAAACCTTGTTCTACGAACCAATGCGCGGTACGTGTCGTCAATACAAACAACTTATGCAAGCCATGACTGCGGGCTTGCTGCTCCAAAAATGCAAGTAGGTCAGCGCCGCGGCTACCGTTACGATAGTCGGGATGGACCGCTACACAGGCGACTTCTGCCGTATCAGCATCTAATGGGTATAAAGCTGCGCAGCCCAAAATCATCCCATCGCGCTCAATCACACTATAATTCTCAATCTCTTGCTCTAGACGCTCGCGTGAGCGCCTAACCAAGATACCTTGTTCTTCTAGTGGTTTTAATAGTTCAATGAGGCCAACCACATCATCAATATCAGCATGACGAATCTCTTCATAGGGGTCGTGACTAATAAGTGTGCCAGAACCATCCCGCGTAAAGAGCTCCTCTAGTAAGGCACCATCTTTTGCATAAGAGATAATATGCGTGCGATGAACGCCTTGACGACATGCCAAACTTGCGCAGTGCAAGAAGTAGTTTATCTCATTATTTAAATGACGCTCACGTAAAAAACGGTCTACCTCATTTGGGATCATCTCGTACAACAGGCGACCATTGTCATTGACATCGGCTTCCTCACCTAAAAAAATCAGCTTGTCAGCACCGAGCGCGACTGCGGCACTAAGTGCCACGTCCTCACCTAATAAATTAAAGACTTCACCCGTCGCCGAATAGCCCATTGACCCTAATATGACAATATGGTCATGAAGGAGATTGTTCTTGATAGCTTCAACATCAATCGAACGTACTTCACCTGTCATCTGATAATCAACGCCGTCACGGATACCATAAGGGCGCGCGGTTACAAAGTTACCAGAGACTGCATCAATGCGTGAACCATACATAGGGGAGTTAGCAAGCCCCATTGATAACTGAGCTTCAATCTGCAAGCGAATAGCGCCCACCGCCTGTAAAATGGATGACATCGCAGCGCGCGGTGTCACACGTATGTCTTGATGTAAGGGGGACGTAATCCCAATCTCTTTTAGGTTTTTTTCAATCTGCGGACGTGCGCCATGCACCAATACCAGCTTGATACCTAAGCTATGCAGTAGGGCAAAGTCATGGATAAGGGTGCTAAAATTAGGATGATTGACGGCCTCGCCACCAAACATAATCACGAAAGTTTTACCGCGATGGGTGTTGATGTAAGGCGCAGAGTTACGAAACCAATGGACGTATTCAGGGTTAATCTTTGGCATAGCGCTAGTAGTCATAATAGGAACTATAATAATAGGTGTAGTAAAAGGAATAAGTTGGAACGATTTATTGAATATTTACCATAGCAAAAAAGCTCGGTATGAGCTATCTTTTTATTTTAGCGATGTTAACGCAGATTTATAGCAGATTGGCTATATACACAACCTAAACACGCGGTTAGTATACGGATAAAAGCTTTTTGCTATGCTAATTGCTTCTGCATGACTGATAGCGCTAGTTATCTGGCTTAAAAGAGTGAGGTTACGCCATCAAAATGGTTTACCCTACTCTGCATCCTTAATTAGCATTCAACCCTTAAGCTATATTGCATTACCGACACCTCAACTAGGAATAATGAATACCATGAAAAAAATAAATTCTTTAGCCAATCCGTTTACTGCTTGGAGCGGTCACCGCTTGTTCCACGTCGTCGCCGGTACGCTTATCGGTGCTGTAGTCGCGACACAGGCCTCAGCGATGTTACCAACGCCAGAACCTGCGCTTGACGGCTCAGCGGCTGTACAGCCAGCGGCTACTAACAACGGCAGCTCAAATGCACAAGCCGTCAATAGTAAAATTACCGCCTCTCTTATCAGCGTTGATGCTAATGGACAAGAATTATTGGTACCAGTTGATGCCAGTACGCGCTTACAATCAGGTAATGTTGTTGAGTATCAAGGCTACTTTACCAATACCAACGC
>JARIAA010000183.1 GCA_029264635.1 Psychrobacter sp.
TGCCGCCTCTACTTTGCTAAAGGCATCGATCAGCGTCTGATCACTGACCATTTCTCCATTGATACGCACCCGCTCATTAAAAGCGCTCAAATGAGGAGATTGATACAAGGCAGTTTTATAGCCTCCAGCCTGACACATCTGTGCAATTACTGCCGTGGTCGAGCCTTTACCATTCGTACCTGCTACCGTGAAAACATAAGCATCGTCTTTCGCTGACTTTACTACGCCTAGCGCCTCAGCGACTGGCAGCACTCGTGAAAGCCCCATGTCTATCGCCGATACATGTATCTGCTGCATATAATCTAGCCATTCAGTCAAACTAGACTGGCTATTCAGAGTACCGGTATCAAGCGTATGAGAAAAGGAAGATGCAGACATAAACAGAACCTATTAAAAAACTAACATTAAAAAGTAATTAAGACCAAAATCCAAAGCAGTGTATAACACCCTTCTCAAAAACCAAACTTAAAAACTAAAAATAGCACTTATCGTCACCTAACGATAAATGCTATTAAGAAATTTTTAGCTTGATTTGAAGCAAGATTATGAAAATCAATAACTATGATAGCTCAATCCTAACAGACTAAGCATTGACGTTTGGCGCATGACATAACTTAGCCAGTAGGCGATAGATTGTATCAATCATCTGATGACGATGGACCACTTCATCAACTACGCCATGCTCCAATAAAAACTCTGCGCGCTGAAATGGCTCTTCCAACGTCTCGCGTACCGTCTGTTCAATCACGCGCTTGCCAGCAAAGCCGATCATCGCCTTTGGCTCTGCTAGGTGAATATCACCAAGCATCGCAAGAGAAGCTGTCACACCGCCATAAACAGGATTAGTCAAAACAACAATATAAGGCACACTCGCAATTCTTAAGCGTTCGACAGCGGCAGCCGTACGTGCCATTTGCATAAGTGACAAAAGACCCTCTTGCATACGCGCACCGCCAGAGGCAGCAAAGCATACTAGGGGTTTTTTTTCTGCTAACGCTTTTTCGGCGGCCTCTACAAATCGATCGCCAACAACGGATCCCATTGAGCCACCCATAAAACGAAAATCAAATGCACAAGCAACCACCTCAAGGTTGCGCAGTTTACCATACAAAACAATCAATGCTTCGGACTCGCCTGTCTTAGACTGTGCTTCTGCCATACGCTGTGGATACGGTTTGCTGTCTACAAATCTAAGCGGATCTTTTGCCATAAACTCTTGTCCAAGCTCACCATCGATTTGTCCTAAAAACCACTGCAAACGCTCACGCGCCGTCATGGGTAGATGATGATCACAATGCGGGCACACATAACAGTTAAAAATCAGCGCGGTATTGGTAATCATTGAATGACAACTGCTACATTCTGTCGATGGCTCCGTCTCTACTGCCGTCAATGTCGGTGTCAATTGCTGTTTGATACCAGGAACCGGACGATCAAACCAAGAATGCCGTGTCGGATCGACAGCATTATCTTTTTGATCATTTGCCGCACTGCTATTTTTTTCAGTAACAGGTTTTTTTATTGTATCAGTCATATTTATTCGCCATTATCAAAGAACTATCGACAGGTTTGCTCATTTTCTTGTCTCTGCAGATTAAATACCGCTATCACGTGAGCTGTTATGAGCGTTGCTTATGGTTGTCGCTAAATGTAACAATTTATACTTTCTGTTAGTTTACACACGTAAACTAATTTTAGCAAAGCCATTTGACACTACAGAAAAAATATCCTCACTATCTATTTTTGCAAGCTAAACACTTAAGCTATCGAGTGCGCCGCGTAGCTCGTCCATCTTACGCATAATTTTTTGCTGAGCGTGCGCAACAGCGTTAGTATCGTTAGCATCTATGTCGGCAAAGTTCTGTACCAGCGCACTACCCACAATGATACCATCTGCATGCTTACCAATCGCTTTGGCAGAAGCGGCATCACGGATACCAAAGCCCACGCAGACTGGCAAATCTGTCTCAGCTTTAATCGCCTGCACTTGGGTCGCAACATCATCAGTATCAAGCGTTGCCGAACCTGTCACGCCTTTAAGCGACACATAATAAATATAACCACCGCAATGTGTTAATACTTGCTCACGACGCTCAGGCAAAGTGGTCGGTGACAATAAAAAAATCTCATTCATCGAATTTTCAGTCAAATGCTGCGTAAAACTGCCTGCCTCGGCTGGTGGTAAATCGACCATCAAAATACCATCGACGCCTGAGTGCTCACATAAAGCGACAAAGTTATCATAACCGATAATTTCAACAGGATTGAGGTAGCCCATCAGAATAATAGGTGTCTGCGTGTCTTGTTTGCGGAATTCTGCAACCATGTTTAATGCATCACGTGTGCTCGTCCCTGCCGCTAAGGCACGCTCGCCAGCCAATGCAACGGTTGGACCATCGGCCATTGGGTCAGAGAATGGCAAGCCCACTTCAATCATATCGGCGCCATGCTTGACTAAATCATGTAACAGGCCAACAAAGTTATCAGGCGTTGGATCGCCTGCCATGACATAAGGAATCAGGGCTTTTTTGTTCTGTGATTTTAAGGTTTCAAAGGTGCTTTCAATTCGGGTCATAGGAGTCTCTATAATTAATTCAAACTGACAGTATTGGCTCTCTGCAATTTGATGAGAGAGCCAATCAATTTATTTTATGCAAGTGGATTGATAGTTCGAAGTATAATATATGACTACATCTCAATCCCTTCCGCCTTCATCACTGAATGCAAATCTTTGTCACCGCGACCTGACATATTGACGATAATGGTTTGATCA